>JAUYDX010000085.1 GCA_030691625.1 Candidatus Omnitrophota bacterium
CATTGTCACAAGTGTCAAGTTGTTGGGGTAAAGGTGAGGGAGATGTTAAAAAAACGGGCAAAGCAGGTTTTAAGGATCGAAGCGGATTCGATAAAAAGGCTTATCTCCAGAATCGATAAGGAGTTTGAGAAAGCGGTAGAGATTATCTACGCTTCTAAAGGCAGGGCTGTTGTTACAGGTATGGGTAAGGCTGGCATTATAGGCCAGAAGATTTCAGCCACGCTTGCCTCAACAGGGACTCCCAGCCTCTGGCTTCATTCAGCTGAGGCAATACACGGTGACCTGGGCAGGGTAAGGAAGGAAGACGTGATCATCGCTATTTCAAATAGCGGGGAGACAGACGAGATAGCGCGCCTCGTGCCGCTTATAAAAAAGATAGGAGCGAGGCTGATAGCCATAACAGGCAATAAAAAGTCTAACCTGGCGGAAAATAGCGACGCAGTGCTGGACGTGTCCATAAAGGAAGAGGCGTGTCCGCTGGGACTCGCGCCTATGGCCAGTACCACTAGCATGCTTGCTATGGGCGATGCCTTGTGCGCAGCCCTTATGGATAAGAGAAGGTTTAAGAGAAGCGATTTCGCGTTCCTTCATCCAGGTGGAAGCCTTGGGAAACAGCTGCTGTTGAAGGTTGAGGATATCATGAGGAAATCTTCAGCCAATCCAGTGGTAAAAGAATCCAGGAAAGTTAAGGATGTACTTTTGGCTATTACAACTGCCAGGGCAGGCAGCGCAACTGTAGTTGGTCAAAATGGAAAAGTGAAAGGTATTTTTACAGATGGTGATTTAAGAAGGCATTTAGGGAATGTAGGGGCGGTCAGTGACCGCCCCCTACTTGAAAGGAAAATAATGGATGTGATGACAAAAAACCCGAGGACACTTAAAAAAGGATGCCTGGCTGTGGAGGCATTGAGGATATTGCAGGAGCGCAGGATAGACGAGATACCTATAGTAGATGAAAAGGGCAGGGCAATAGGCCTGGTGGATGTGCAGGACTTACTGAAGGCTGGGCTTGTGTGATAGGGGAGTGTGTGATGGGAGCCGGGCTCCCATCACATGAATATAAAATGATAGAAGAACGTGCCAAGAAGATAAAATTATTAATATTAGATGTGGATGGCGTATTGACAGACAGCAGCATCATTTATGATAATTTCGGGGACGAGCTAAAGTGTTTTAATGTTTACGACGGGTTTGGCATGACTCTTTTGAACCGCTCCGGAATAAAATCAATAATAATAACAGCCAAGAAGACCAAGGTAGTCATGCGCAGGGCAAAGGATATGCATGTGGCAAAGGTTTATTCTGATTACAGAAAATTAAAGGCATACGAAGACGCGATAAAAAGATTCAGGGTAAAGGACGAGGAAGTGTGTTTTATGGGAGATGACCTCATAGACCTGGCGGTATTGAAAAGGGTGGGTTTGAGCGTTGCGCCCCCTGAAGCTGTGACAGAGGTAAAAAACGCCTGCCATTATATAACTCAAAAGAGCGGAGGAAAAGGCGCTGCAAGGGAGCTGATAGAGATAATCCTTAGATCCCAGGGCCTCTGGGATAAAGTCACATCTGTTTATAGCCAAACAACTTGACACTACAAACATTGTCACAAGTGTAAAGTTGTTTGGCTGGCGGTCTTGATGAGACGGATATTTATGATATACTGATTTTAATAAATATGGCGGACAAAAAAAACGACAAACAGGAACTCCAGAATGCCCTGGAAAAGGCAAACCGGGAAATAGAAAAACTCTCCAGGATAAAGTCTGATTTTGTGTCAGTTATCTCTCACGAACTCAGGACGCCTCTTACATCCATCAAAGAAAGCATTTCTCTTATACTTGACGGGGTAACAGGGCCTGCCACCGAAGAACAGAAAAAATTCCTCACCATAGCCAAAAATAACGTGGAGCGCCTCGCAAAGCTTATAACAGATATCCTTGATCTGTCCAAGCTGGAATCCGGCAGGATCATGATGCATAAGAGAAAATTGAACATAAACGACATCATAAAGGATATCTACGTTTCCATGAAGGTGATGGCTGAGCAGAAAAATCTGGAATTTACTATTTCTCTCAAGGATTCTGTGGAGCCCATATGGATAGACCCTGACAGGATAGGCCAGGTGATTAAAAATCTCGTGTCAAACGCGATAAAATTCAATAAGGACAAGGGGAGGATAAATATCTCTACCACCACTGAAAATATAAAAGGCAAGGATTACGTAAAGATAGCAGTGGAGGATAACGGCATAGGGATACCCCAGGATGAGATAGAGAATCTTTTCAGGCATTTTACACCGCTGGATACGAGCATGACGCGCCAGCATAACGGCGCAGGCATGGGCCTGGCTATTTCAAAAGGCATAGTGGAGCTTCACGGAGGCAGTATATGGGTGGTATCAGAGCGAGACACAGGCAGTAAGGTTATTTTTACCATACCTATCTACAGGAAATACGAAGAATTTGATTTTTTAATGGAAGAGTCAATAGAAAGGGCAAGGCATAACGATAATAAGGTCGCGCTTATTGTCTTTGACGTAAAAGAGGCAAAGGACAAGGCAGAGGGCGTTATATCTGAAGCAGAGGATATTATAAAAAAGACAATAAGAGGGCCTGAAGACAAGGTCACAAGGTGCAAAAAAGGCGAATGCATTGTGGTGATCGTCTGCGCTGACAGGCCGGGCGCATTGGCAATAATAAGACGCGTCAGGGAGAACATCAATGTCCCTCTTTTATTCGGCATATCTGTTTATCCTGATGAATCAGCTGACATGGACGAACTCATGAAAAAGACAGAGGCTGATCTCAGGAGCGGCAAAAACCTGATAGCCCCGAAAAAGATACTTCTTATAATAGATGATGAGGAAGACCTGACGTCTATGCTTTCGTTCAGGCTTAAAAATATGGGTTTCGACGCTATTACAGCGGCCAGCGGGAAAAGGGGAGTGGAACTGGCCAGGGATACGAGGCCGGATCTCATACTCCTTGACCTCATGATGCCGGGCGTGGACGGATTCGAGGTCTCTGAAAGGCTGAAGTCAGATCCTCTGACAAAAGACATACCTATAATTATTTTTTCCGCGCTTGGCAATAAAAATACAAAAGAGACCGTAGAAAAGATGGGGGCGGCGGGGTTCATAGAGAAACCTTTTGAGCCTGAACTTCTGATTGATAAGATACGCGAATTACTGGAGGCCAAAGATGGATAAGAAAAAGGTATTGGTGGTAGACGATGATATGGATCTGGCAAATATGCTAAAGATGAGGATTGAGGCAGAGGGTTATGAGTTCATGGGCGCCAGGGACGGCCGGGAGATGCTGGAGATATTGAAGATAAAAAAACCTGACGTGATACTTCTGGATATAATGCTCCCCAATATGGATGGCTACAGCGCCATAAGGGAGATGAGAAAGGATGAGAGATTGGCCGCTATCCCGGTTATCGTGCTGAGCGCAAAAGAAAAGAAAAAGATGGGAGACCTTTTTGCCCTTGAGAAGGTAAAGTTTTTCATAGAAAAACCTTTTGAGGCAAAGGAATTGATGGAGAAAATAAGGATGACTTTGGGGGAGAAAGGAAATGGATAAGAAAAAAATATTAATAGTGGATGACGAAGAGGATATATTAAAGGTATTGAAATTCAGGCTTGAGGCGAATAATTACGAGGTAATAGTTTCATCTGACGGCCAGGACGGGCTTGATAAAGCCAGGTCAGGGAACCCGGATCTCATGATACTGGACCTTATGCTCCCAAAGATAGACGGGTACAAGGTCTGCCGCATGCTGAAGTTCGATAAAAAGTACAGCGCTGTCCCGATCATAATGTTTACCGCGAAGGCTCAAAAAAAAGACGAGGAGCTCGGAATGGAAATGGGCGCGGACGCGTATATCACAAAACCTTTTGAACCGGAGGCGCTTTTAAGCAAGATAGTGGAACTTTTAGGCCAAAAATAAGGAGGTAACTCTATGGACGGTCAGAAAAAGATATTGATTATAGATGACGAGGAGGATATTCAGAAGCTATTGAAGATACGGCTGGGCCAGGAAGATTTTCTTGTGGTTACGGCGGATGACGGGGAAAAAGGCGTAAGGGCGGCTGAGACAGAGAAACCTGACCTGATCCTTCTGGATATAATGATGCCTAAGATGGACGGGTATACCTGTTTAAAAGAGATCAGGAAGATCCCGGGCCTGAAGGATACTCACATACTGATGTTGAGCGGGAAGGAAGAGGAAAAGGTCAGGGATCTTTTCGCGTTTCAGAAAATAAGCGGGTACATTGAGAAGCCGTTTGATCTGGACACCCTGGTGGCAAAGATAAAGGAAGCCCTGAAAAAATGACAAAGAAAACCACAGAAGAGATTTTGCTGGAAAAAGCTGTCATTACAAAGGAACAGTTTGATAAGGCGCTGGACGAGTCCAAGAGAAAGGGCATGTCTTTAGCCAGGGTGATTGTGCGTTCAGGTATGGTAACCGAAGACGCCTATGCCCAGGCAGCGTCAGAGGCGCTGGCTATACCGTATGTAAACCTCTCCAATTACATCATAGATTCAGAGATCGTAAAGCTTATACCTGAAAAAATGGCGCAGAAATACAAGGCAATACCTATATTTAAGATACGCGATTCCCTGACAGTGGCAATGGTTGATCCAAAGGATATTGTGGCTATTGACGATCTCAGCCGCAAGGCCAAGTGCGGCATAGAGCCTGTCCTCGCCACTGAAAGCGCCATAACAAGCGCGATAGATCAGTATTACAGCGCATCCTCTTCGTTAGACGACGTCATAAAAGATATAAACAGGGAAAAGAAATTCCAGGGCACGGGAACAGAATTTGATTCCACTAAGCTTGCTGAAATAGCGGAAGAGGCGCCTGTAATAAAATTAGTGAATATGATTATAATGCAGGCAGTCAAGGATAAAGCGAGCGATATACACATAGAGCCTGAAGAGGGCAAATTAGTGGTGAGGCTCAGGATAGACGGAATACTTCACGAGATGTTTTCTCCTCCGAAGCACCTGGAGCCGGCGCTCATGTCAAGGATAAAGGTGCTTTCAAATATGGATATTGCTGAGAAAAGAAAACCCCAGGATGGAAGGTTTAACATCAGGGCAGTGGATAGGGATATTGACCTCAGGGTTTCCACTTTTCCCACGATATACGGGGAAAATATAGTCATGAGGATCCTGGACAGGAACTCTATACTCATGGGCCTTGACAAGATAGGGTTTTCATGGGACATGCAGAAGGAATTTGAGAAATTGATAAAATTCCCTCACGGTATAATCCTGGTCACAGGGCCTACAGGGAGCGGTAAGACCACCACATTGTATTCAGCGCTTTCCACTATTGATTCAGAGGAGCAGAATGTCATCACAATAGAAGATCCTGTGGAATATCACCTGGGAAGGATAAGGCAGTCCCAGATAAATCCAAAAGCAGGACTGAATTTTGCCACAGGCCTCAGGTCTATTTTAAGGCAGGACCCTGATGTGATAATGGTTGGGGAGATCAGGGATAAAGAGACAGCGGAGATAAGCGTGCAGGCAGCGCTTACAGGGCATCTGGTTTTCAGCACGCTTCATACAAACGACGCCAGCGGCGCGCTTTCAAGATTAATAGATATGGGCATAGAGCCGTTTCTAATTTCAAGCTCCGTGATAGGCATACTTGCCCAGAGGCTCGTGAGAAAGATCTGCGATAAGTGCAAGGAGGAATATACGCCAACAGAAGATATATTAAAAGGCCTGGGCCTGGATCAGAAAAAGGGATTCTATAGGGGCAAGGGCTGTCAAACCTGCAAGAATACAGGTTACAAGGAGCGCATAGGGATATTCGAACTCTTAGTCGTGAATGACCAGATAAGAAAACTTATAGTGGACAAGGCGTCGAGCGATGTGATAAAGAAAAAGGCAATAGAACTGGGCATGAAGACGCTGAGGGACGACGGCCTTAATAAGATATTGAAAGGCATCACCACGCCTGAGGAAGTAATCAAGGCAACGCAAGAGGAATAGGTGCCTAATTTCAGGTATAAGATACGGGACAAGCACGGCAGGGCATCCATCGGGACTATTGAGGGCGAGTCCAGGGAGGCAGTCGCCAGCCATTTTAAACAGATGGGCTATGTCCCGATCCTTATAGATGAGCAGAAACCCGGCATAGCGGTTTTTAATCCCCTCCAGCGGTTTTTTAATAAGGTCACGCTTGAAGAGCTGATAGTTTTTACAAGGCAGCTTATGACGCTGCAGCGCGCGGGCGTGGCAATACTCGCGAGCCTCAGCTCCATTAGCGAGCAGATAAATAACCCCTACTTCAAAAGGATTATTCAGGAGATGTCAGGCGACATAGAGAGCGGCAAGAGTTTTTCAGATGCCTTATCAAAGTTTCCATCGGTTTTTTCAGATATATATATAAATATGATACGTGCCGGGGAAGCGGCAGGCATAATGGATGACGTGCTGGACAGGCTGGCTACGCTCATGGAGCACGAAGAGGAAATGAGGATGAGGATTAATCAGGCGATACGGTATCCTTTACTGGTCGTGCTTGTTATTTACATAGCGTTTCCAATCCTCATAATGTTTGTAATACCTAAATTCAGCGCGCTTTTCGCGAGATTTAATACAGAGCTGCCCCTGCCTACGAAGATACTGATGGCTGTTCATTTCGGCCTTTCGCATTACTGGCCTTTTATTATCGCCGGCATAATAGCCCTGGCATTCGGCTTCAGGCGTTTTATTGACACTAAATACGGCAGGTATGCCTGGGACAATGTTAAATTAAAAATACCTGTATTGGGCCAGGTCTTTCTTAAGATATCCCTGTCCAGGTTCAGCAGGATGACAGCGCTCTTAACAGCGAGCGGCATACCTATTATAAATACCCTTGAGATTATAAGGGATTCTCTGGGAAACAGGGTCATAGGCGATTCGGTTGATAATATTATCCATGGCATAGGAGAAGGCAAGGGCATAGCTGAGCCCATGAAACTGAGCGGGCTTTTCCCCGGGATAGTGATACAGATGGTAAAGATAGGCGAGGAGACAGGCAAAATAAACGAGCTCCTTTTAAAGGTATCAGACTATTACGACGCGCAGGTGGATTACACGGTTAAAAATCTGACAGTGCTTATAGAGCCTGTCCTGATATTCGCGCTGGGTATGATGGTGCTGACCATGGCCCTGGCAATATTTATGCCGATGTGGAACCTGATATCTGTATTCAGATATTAGGTTTAAAGCTTGACAGGGCTGATTTAATCGTTATAATTATTTTTATTAATATGAAAGGGAGGAGTTATGATAAGAACCGGCAATAGAAGCGGTTTTACGCTGATTGAGCTTGTAATGGTTATCGTGATACTCGGGATACTTTCGGCAATAGCTATACCGAAATTCGCAGACCTCACTACTCAGGCAAAGATCTCCGCCGCAAAAGGCGGGCTCGGCGCGATACGTTCCGCAGTGGCAATAGATTACGCCAAGAGCGCCACATCAGGGACAGTCGCGTTCCCTTCAGCTATTACAACGGCGTTATTCGCGGACAGCCTGGTTCCGAGAAATCCTATGAACAATTCTACGAGCGTAGGCGTTGTGGCCGCCGCTCCGGCCGGAACAGCGACTTCTGCAGACGGATGGTGGTATATATCAGCTTCAGGCAGGGCAGGCGCTTATTCAGACGGCACGCAGGATACCTCCACCTGGTAAAAAGCCGGATCAGATAGAGTTGAGACAGATTAATATAGATAAATGGGGATGGTTAAAGAGCGCTATCCCCATTTTTATTTTAGCGGGTTTTACCGTTGTATTTTTTTCGGACGTATGTTTTCAGCATAAGATATTCGCGCACAGGGATCTTTCCAGATTTTTTTACCCCTTGAGGGAATTCAGCGCGAATGAATTCCTGAAATTAAGGATCCCGCTCTGGGATCCTTATATACAATGCGGCAGTCCGCACCTCGCGGAGCTCCAGACCTGCGTATTTTATCCTCTTAGCGTAATCTACCTGTTATTTCCTTACAGCCTGGCATTTAATTACTTCATAGTAGCCCATATATTTCTGGCAGGGATATTTATGTATATCCTGATGAGGGAGTGGGGCTATTCCAGGCGCGCGGGATTTTTATCAGCCCTCACTTTTATGTTCTCCGGGTATATTATTTCCGTGATAAATCTCCTGGCCTCGCTCGCCTCTGTCATATGGCTGCCGCTCGTGATTTTATTTTACGAAAGGTCTTTAAAGAAAGACTGGGTAAAGAATTCCATGATTACCGGCATATTCATGGCCTTGATGTTTTTAGGAGGAGAGCCTGTAATACTCTATGTCACGATTTTTATTATGTTTTTGATTACCTGTCCAACTTCGCAAGTTGCCGCATGGCAACTTGCGAAGTTGGACAGGTGGCGATGCCTGTTGAGATCGTTTATAGTAGCTTTTTTAGTCTTTTTAGGCCTGGCGAGTTTTCAGATCCTCCCATTTTTGGAATTCCTGAAGCAGACATCAAGGAATCTTATGGACTTTAACGAGGCGTCTATGTGGTCCCTGCCTGTATACGCGCTTGGCGAACTTTTTTTTCCTTACCTGAGCGAATCGGATTACATATATAAGGATTACTGGACAAGGCAGAGCTGGCTCGTGGTTTATTATATGGGGATAGTTACTGTCATATTCGCGTTCATATCCCTGAAGTTTGATTCTTCGAAGAAAAGAAAGGCGGTTTTTTATATCCTGGCGCTGGGGCTTTTGCTTTCATTCGGCAGGTATACGCCTCTCTATTATTTTTTATATAATTTTTTGCCGGGGTTTAAATTCT
>JAUYDX010000001.1 GCA_030691625.1 Candidatus Omnitrophota bacterium
TGACATTTACTGTCTCTGCTGCGGACCAGGATTCTAATGATACCTTGACCTATTCAATATCCGATAATAAACCAGCTGGCGCAGACTTTAATGCAGCTACAAGGACGTTCTCCTGGACGCCTGATTACACACAGGCAGGCGGCTATTCGGTTACATTCAGCGTTAATGACGGAAAAAATCCAGCTGTATCAGAGACTATCACTATCACAATAAATAATGTCAACAGGGCTCCCATAGCTTTAGCAGAGGCTGATCCTATATCCGGCGATGCGCCGCTAACAGTCCGGTTTATCGGCTCTAAATCCTCTGACCCGGATAATGACACTCTATCTTATAGATGGACTTTTGGAGACGGATCGAGCTCGACGCAACAGAATCCTGCCCATATATATGAATCTCCGGCAACCTATACTGCCACAGTAATAGTCACGGATACTTACAATGCTTTTGCAGAAAAAAGCATTGAAATACTTGTAAATGAAGCGGCGTTATTGACTGTTGATATAGAAGCAAATCCGGACGAAGGGACATCGCCTTTAGAAGTCCGGTTTACAAGCAGTGTTACCAACGCGCAAGGCTCGGAATTATCCTATGAGTGGGATTTTGGCGATGGAACGCCGGTTTCCGATGCGCCTGACCCGATACATGTCTATGAAGAAATCGGAAAATATGATGTACAGCTTAAGGTAGCCAGCAATGATGAAAGAGAAGCTGTAGCTGCGGCCAATGTATGGACTTTTTTAGAACCTGCTGCCTGGCTTTCCGGTCAAATGGCATCTAATCAAAACTATGTCCCATTTCAAGGCAGAGAGGGATTACTTGAAAGCTATATAGTTGAATCCCCTGTATCGGACTTTTTACACCGTTCATGGACACATGATGATGCCGCAGGCGTAATAGGGCTTTGCTTAAAGAAAGATTTTGATACCGCAAAGGCAATCCTTGGCGCTCTTTCCGGGCTTATAGACATCGAAGGGAAGATCGGATTTTCTTACTATGCCCATAATAATGGTTTTGAGGCGCTTTACAGGACCGGAGCTATTTCCTGGGCAGGATATTCTTTTGTCGTATATGAGCTTCTAACTAAGGATATAGAATTTGAAGCAATGATAAAGAAATTAGCCGACTACATCCTTACCCTGCAGGATTTAAATCCTGCAAGCAAAAGCTATGGTTCGGTAAAAGGAGAACCCGGCGTAACATGGTATTCCACACTTGACAATATAAATGCCTACTTTTTCTTAAGGGAATCAGGGTATCTTTTAGAAAACAGCCTTTATACAGAAAAGGCAAATTTAATAAAAGATTCTTTGCTCAAAAACCATTGGAATAGCCAGGAAGACCGGTTTAACCAGGGCATAGATGATACCGCAAAAGCCCTGGACAGCCAGGTTAGGGGAGGGATATTTCTTCTGAGCGTTGACAAGAAAGACATGGCTGTAAAACTCGCTGACTTCATAGAAAAAGAATTTAAAACCACAATTACTATTCCTGAAACCGGCAAATCAGTCAGCGGATACGCGCCTGATGCAGGCAAAGGCTTGATCTCGGCCGAAGGCACCCTTAGCGTGGCAAGATTATACGGCATGTTAGAGAAAAAATCAGAAGCAGAGAATATTATCAGTGAGGTTATAGATAATATGAGAGGGCAAAAAGGAGGGATCATCTACGCGTTATCAACGGCGCCTGACAGCGATCCTTTTTATAAATGGGAAAGCGTGAGCGGCACCGCGTGGCTTATTATAGCCCAGTCTGAAAACGATATATTGTGGGGAAAAGTGTTTTTGCCAGCCGCGCCCACAGCGCTTACCGCCTCAGCTATATCCCAGACCCAGATTAACTTAGACTGGACAGATAATTCCTACAATGAAACAGGCTTTAAGGTGGAGCGCAAAAAAGAAGGGGATGCTGAATTTACTGAAATATCAGGGAATGTACCAGCCGATTCTGTTAGTTATGTAGACAAAGATCTCAACCCAGCTACAAAATACATTTACAGAGTACGCGCGTATAATACCGCAGGCTATTCAGGCTATTCCAATACAGCTGACGCGACCACGCCATCTGATAAAATAAAAGTCAAATTAAGAAGCCTGAACCCCGAAGAAGGTCCGGTTGGGACCCGCGTAACTTTGACAGGCGAGAATTTAAACTACATCACAGAAGTGGATTTGGGCGAAACGAATTCATGCAAAATAATCGAACCCATAAACCCGGATTCTTTAATCTTTGAAGTGCCTGATACCCTTAAACCCAGCGCAATACCTTATGTATTGTCTTGCAAAATTAAGCCGGAGGCTGAATTTGAGGTAACGCCTGGTAATATGCCAAGGCCGCTACGATTTACCGTTACCGATGATACAGGCAAAATCGAGGTCTCTATAACATCTATTGCCCCTGACGCGGGCCCTGCAGGCACAGAGGTAACAATACGCGGAACCAATATAAACTATATTGATAATGTCAAACTTGGAGGCAAGCAGTGTGTATTGATCGAGAAGACTATGACTGACTTCAAGATAAAGATTCCTAGCAATCTGGCGCCAAGCGCAACGCCTTATTCATTCTCTTATGATATTGCGCAGAATGCGGTTCAGCCAGTTGACCCAAAAAGCTTCACAGTAACTCCTGCAGAGGTTAAAATAAAGGTAATTGATCCTGACAATGGCCCTGTTGGCACAAAGGTAAAACTTTCAGGGGATAATATAAACTACATCAGGAATATAAAACTCGGAGATAAACAATGTGGATTGGTTAAAAAGACAAACACTGAATTTGACATTGTTATTCCAAGTACGCTGGCGCCAAGTGAGACGCCATATACGTTCTCTTTTGAGTTTGAAGGAAATGCTAAATTGTCCGAGAATTCTTTGAGGCGTTTTACTGTAACCAGGACAAAGGTCAAAATATCCGAGATAGACCCTGACAAAGGCCCCCCAGGCACACTGGTGACAATAACAGGAGAAAACATAAATTATATCAAGAATGTAAAATTAGGCGGTATGCAGGCGGAAATGATCTCAAAGACCCTGACAACATTGGTTTTCAGGGCGCCTGACCCTGCCAGCAGTTTCCCATTTTATAAAATTAGAAATCTAACCCAGCAGCAGCTTTTAAAACTATTAATGTCGCTATA
This sequence comes from Candidatus Omnitrophota bacterium, assembly GCA_030691625.1. Classification (GTDB taxonomy): domain Bacteria; phylum Omnitrophota; class Gorgyraeia; order Gorgyraeales; family Gorgyraeaceae; genus UBA10183. Next base: position 3,137 of record JAUYDX010000001.1, read on the forward strand.
CACTACCTATAAGCTATCTTATGAATTTGAACATGGCGCAGCAGAGCTGGAAGGGGATCCGGGAAGCTTTACTATCACATTTAGCGCGCAGAATTTATATAGACTATATCATTAAAAACTAGGGGGTTATTTTTAAATGACAGTTTGTCAACTCTGACCGAGATCAGTACCTGCCCCGGCCTGTCCACGCCTTTTATATAGTAGATTGTAATCGTAAGTGCGAAAAATAATCAAATAAAAAAGCCCCATAGCTCTAAAAAATCTGTTATTTTGTAAGGTGGTGAAACCAACAAAAAACAGAGGAGAGACT
>JAUYDX010000067.1 GCA_030691625.1 Candidatus Omnitrophota bacterium
AAACAATTAAAGAATTGGGCGGGACAATGCCGGAAAGTCTGCCGTCAGCGGAAAATATAAAAAAGATTACGAGTAAAAATAAAAGACAAGTAGAAAACAAATAAGAGGGTATTGCATAAATTCAGGGCAGAATATAAGCGATCGTTTTGTTGACGTCAACAAAATGGTACCTATAAAGAGGGAGAGCTTGATGAAAATGCAGTATGTCGGGAATTCCGACGGACTGGGTCTGACGGTAAAGAAGCGACTACGAGAAAATTCGGAATTTCCGAATTTTCTACAAAACCGACAAATTGTTATAATCTTGATGTTATAATTCTTATCCAACTTGGTTAGATGGTGGTGAAAAAAAGAGGGCTGTGAGAGTCGGTGACAAATTGTCACCGACTGAAGTTAGCTGATGGTAAAAAATACCTATAAAAATGAAAACAAAACTTACTTTTTCTGAAAAGTGCGCATGGGCTAAGAAAGCTGCACTATTGGATATTGATGCTGAAGACGGCTATGAAGAGTTTTATAAGATAGCAAAGGAAAGCGGGCTTGGTGAAACGTGGCTTAGTTATTATTCAAATGCTTATGAAGCAGCTGGAGAATCTGGTTTAAAAGCGCTTTCATATAAAAAGAAAATGCCTGATAAAATACGAAAAGATGCTGTGAATAAAATTAACGAATATCTTTATAATAGAGTGCCTTTTAATCTCCGCAAGGAAATCGGATTTTTAGTTAAGGCGCAGTATAATCGTATTACTGTTTCAGAGAAAAGGCCTCTTTTTGGTGATCCATTACAAGCAAGCTGTATAGAGGTATTTCAGGCTAGATTTACTGACTTTGACAACCGCTGGCATTTATATTGGATGAGGAAATTTCATAAATGGTGGCCGTATGTCCCTAAAAAGGCAATATATACGGTTAAAGACTGCATCAGGGAAGTTGATAAGGATGGCTGGGGATGTTTCTGGGGATAATAGTCCCAGAAAAACGAGGAGATAGTAGAAATGGCCGAACAAACCGTAATATGTCCTTTTTGCAAAAAAGAAATTCCGTTAACCCAAGCTATTACCCAGAAAATTGAAGCGGATTTATGCAAAAGAATGGAGGAAGGTTTTAATAAACGCGACAATGAGCTGTCAGCTCTAGAAAAGACGCTTGCTAATAAGGAAAAGGCAATAGCCAAGTCGGAGCGAGAGGCAGATAAAAAAATTGAGGAAGAGGTTGCCAGGAAACTTATCTTAGAGCGAGAGACAATAACTAAGGAAGCAAGAAAGTTGGCAGAAACAGATGCTTTCCTGCAAATCAAGACCCTTAAAGAAGATTTAGAGTCTAAAGATAAAAAACTTCAGGAGACGCAGAAAAATGAGCTAACCCTGAGAAAACAAAAAACTGCGCTGGAGGAGCGGGAGAGAAGCGTAGACCTGGAAGTTGCCAGGCGGATTGATTCTGAACGGGCTAATATTTCTGCTGAAGCATCCAGAAAGGCAGGGGAAGAACATCAGCTTAAAGATAAGGATAAGGATAAAAAGATATCAGATTTGATAAAACAATTAGATGAGGCTAAGAGAAAAGCAGAACAGGGATCACAGCAGTCGCAGGGGGAAGTATTAGAGATTGAATTAGAAGGGATGCTTAAGGCAAGCTTTCCTTATGACATCATAGAACCTGTTCCTAAGGGGATTAGAGGCGCGGATGTCTTACAGAAAGTCAATAATCCTATGGGGCAGTATTGCGGAACTATCATTTGGGAGTCAAAACGCACCAAAGGTTGGAATGATGACTGGATAGATAAATTAAAAGATGATCAGAGGGAAATAAAGGCTGATATAGCAGTTTTGATGAGTATCGTCCTGCCTAAAGAGATGAACGGATTTTCTCAAATTAAAGGGGTTTGGGTTACTGGTTTTTCTCTTGCAATGGGGGTTGCTTTGGCTTTGCGGGAAAACCTTATAGAGGTTAGCAGCGCTAAACAGGCAGCGGTTGGAAAAGCTGAAAAGATGGAGGCAATATATAATTACCTTTCCGGAACAGAGTTTAAGCAAAAGGTAGAGGCTATTGTAGAAGCATTTGTCACTATGAACACTGATTTAGCCAAAGAGAAGATAGCTATGGAGAAACTTTGGTCCAAGAGAGAGCAGCAGATTAAAAAAGTGATTACCAGCACAGCTAGGATGTACGGCGATATGCAGGGGATAATCGGCGCATCGCTGCCAGAGATAAAAAGTCTTGAGTTAAAGGTTTTAACCGATGAAATAGAAGTAATAAAAGCAGAGTAAGAAAATAGAAAATGGAAGCAAGCGTAAGTCAGGAATAAAAAAGAGAGGCATTTTTAAAGGGTTCTCGACTGAGCTTGCAAATTTAACCGGAATGTCCGCTCGAACAATATTAGGTTTCATAGGGCACTTTTTTTCACGTAGACCTCAAAAATATTCTTTTTTAATCTTATCCTATAAATCTGCGACTTTGGGATCCAGATCTTGATATTATCATGATAAGATTGCTTCGTCGCTTCGCTCCTCGCAATGACAAGTGGGGCGGTTATAAGGATGGCTTTGTCGGTTTCATGCAATATGCGGACTTGGGTCCAAGTGTATCTTTCCGGGTTTATAAGGTTATGGATGCCGAATAGTAGGGGCATAAGTTTTACCTCCCCACCTACGAGGAGGGACCTTCGGTCCCACCTCGTAGGTGTTTGCATGATTTTTTGGCGGTTTTGGGTTCAATGCCCAGGATTTTGCCTATCTTGCTATAAGGCATACCCAATAAATGCAATTCCATTGCTTTCTGGGCTAGTTTCTGGTATAAATGAGGGTGTTTAACAGGGAGTATTTTAATATGGGCCACGATCTCAGCCGTGTTTCGAATTGGTTGTGACCGGGTCCACCACTCGGCAAAATGAACAATAGACCCATAGGCATATTTGATTCTGGGGTGGGCGGGCTCACTGTGGTCAAGCAGATGTTTAAAAGACTGCCGCATGAGTCTATAGTATATCTGGGAGATACGGCGCGCGTGCCGTACGGCACGAAATCCCCTGAGACAATAAAGAGATTTTCGATAGAGAACGCGGATTTTCTGATGAAATTTAATGTGAAGCTTATTGTGGTGGCGTGCAATACAGCATCAAGCACGAGCATGGAGGAACTCATTAAACATGTCCGCGTGCCTGTAGTGGGGGTGATAAAGCCGGGCGCGAAAAAGGCTGTCAGCGTTACACGGAATAATAGGATAGGCATTATAGGCACCCATACTACTATTAAAAGCAGGGCGTACGAGAGGGAGATAAAGAGTTTATCGCGGGATATAGACGTGGTATCAAAGCCGTGCCCTTTATTTGTGCCGCTTGTTGAAGAAGGCTGGCTCTTAGAAAAGGCCACTTTTGCCATAGCGGAAAAATATCTGGCGTCGTTCAGAAGAAAAAGCATAGATACACTTGTTCTGGGATGTACGCATTATCCGCTTTTGAAGCATGTGATAGCTAGAGTTATGGGGAGAAAAGTAAAGATTATTGATTCGGCAAGTTCAGTAGCCGACGAAGTTAACACAATACTGATGAGCATGGGAGAATTATCCGGCGGCGAGGGAAAACCCAGACACAGGTTTTTTGCAACAGACGCGGTGGAGCATTTTGTGAGGGTGGGAGAGAAATTTTTAGGCACAAAAATACAAAGGGCTGAAAGGGCAAGTTATGTATGAGATACTGGTAAGAGGGGATTTTTCAAGCGCGCATAATCTCAGGGGATATAAAGGCAAGTGCGAGGGACTGCACGGACACAGCTGGAAGGTGGACGCGAGGTTTGAGAAAGAAACCCTGAATGGCATAGGAATCTCAGTGGATTTTACGATCCTAAAGGCCAGGTTAAGGGATATCTTAAAAGAGCTGGACCATAAACATTTAAACAAGATAAGTGCCTTCAAGACGCAAAACCCGTCTGCTGAAAATATAGCCAGATACATATTTGAAAAACTCAAAGGTTCTTCCAAAGAAAAAGGCCTGCTCCTAAAGTCAGTATCTGTTTGGGAATCAGAAAATTCCCGCGCTACCTATTACGAGTAACCTCTATGAGAATCTTATATAATTTAGCGTTTATAATTTTTGGCATAGTGTATCTGCCGTATCTTATAGTTACGCGGCGTTATAAATACGGCATGAAAGAGAGGCTGGGATTTCTGCCTCCAAAGGTAAAGGCTATGTGCGCCGGTAAAAAGATTATCTGGGTGCACGCTGTGAGTGTGGGTGAGATGAAGGCAGCTGGTATCCTGGCGCCTCTTTTACGAAAGTCGTTCCCGTCGCACAGGCTTGTATTCTCAAGCGTGACTCACACGGGGAATAAAGTGGCTGTGACTATTGCCACGCCTGAAGAAGGCGTATTTTACCTGCCTTTTGATATAAGTTTTATAGTGGATAAGATCGTAAGGGCCATAAAGCCGGAAATATTTATTTCCCTGGAAACAGAATTCTGGCCAAACCTTATATATTCGCTGTATAGATCAGGGGCCAGATTAGCGCTCGTAAACGGCAGGATCTCAAACAGGTCTTACCCGAGGTATAAAAGAAGCAGGTTTTTTATATCAGGGCTTCTCAAGAAATTTTCTGTTATTCTGATGCAGTCAGAGCAGGATGCCTTAAGGGTTATTGCGCTCGGGGCAGAGGAGAAAAAGGTATTTGTGACAGGCAATCTGAAATTTGACATCCCGCTTTTAAATATTGACGTAAAAAGAAACGAGCTCAGGAAGAGATTAAATCTCAATGAAAACGAGATACTTTTTATAGCAGGCAGCACGCATAAGGGAGAAGAAGACATTGTGATGGATTGTTTTACGAGATTGAAAAAGGATTTCAATAATCTCAGGCTTCTTATCGCGCCACGCCACATAGAACGCGTAGAAGAGGTAGAAAAACTTTTGATAAATAATGGCCTTAAACCTGCAAGGATCAGCTGTGAGTTGTCATCTGCCAACAGTCAGCAGGTATTTATTTTAGATACCATTGGCGATCTCCGCTCAATGTATTCTGCCTCGGATATAGTATTCGTGGGCGGAAGCTTAGTTAAAAAAGGCGGACAGAACCCCATAGAACCTGCCAGCCTCGGAAAGCCGATAATATTCGGCAAGCACACGTTTAATTTCCGTGACGTGATAAGGATATTCCTGCAGAATGAAGCAGGCGTGGAGGTTGAAAACAAAGAAGAGCTTTACTCTGCTGTAAGGTTTCTCCTGGATAATCCGAGGGACAGGAAAAAACTCGGGATTAACGCGAAAGAAGCCATTATTAAAAATTCAGGTTCCAGCCAGAGGACAATAGACCTGATCCTAGGCGAATTTAACCCTCACCCTAACCCTCTCCCATAAATGGGAGAGGGAGTTACTTCATTCATCTTTACAATTCACCCCAAATATACTATCATATATCAGATATAGCTTAAATATACATTATATGAGAGGCAGAATATGGTTTTGAAAAAGATAATCTTTTTATTGTGCGTTCCTTTTGCGCTGGTGTATTTTCTTTGCGTAGCCCTGCGGAATTTTTTATACAGCGTTAACGTATTCAGGAGGCACAGGATAAACGCCAAGGTCATAAGCGTGGGGAATATTACGTGGGGAGGCACTGGCAAGACTCCTGTGGTGGCGTTCATCGCTGATATGCTCGCAAAAAAAGGCCGCAGAGTAAGTATCCTCATAAGGGGATATGGCAATGACGAGAAAGAGCTTCTTCCCAAGCTGACTTCTAATGTGCCTGTACTTGTGGGAAAAGACAGGGTTAAAAGCGGCAGGGATGCCATAGAGTGCCATCTTTCAGACACGATTATCATGGATGATGGATTTCAGTACAGGCGGCTGGAGAGGGACCTGGACATAGTATGTGTGGATGCGTCCAGGCCCTTTGGTAATGGCTGGGTGATACCAGCTGGATCGCTGCGCGAAGGAAGAGGTTCTCTTAAAAGGGCGGACATATTTTTAATTACAAAGGCGGACCTCGCTCCTAATAAAGAAAAGATAGAGAAACTGGAAAAGAGATTGAAAAAGATCAACCCGGATGCGATGATAGCAAAGGCAATACACAGGCCATTGTATTTTTACAGGCTTTTGACCTGTCCAACTTCGCAAGTTGCCGTAGGCAACTTGCGAAGTTGGACAGAGGTTGCAGAGGAAAAGGTGAATATAGGGGAATTGCAGAACAAGGAGATAGTATTGGTTTCAGCCATTGGCAGTCCTGAATGTTTTGAAAAAACCATCCAGCGCCTGGGATTGAAGATCAATAAGCACTTTATTTTCAGGGACCATCACGCGTACACAAAGGAAGATGTTTCCCGCATAGAAGATTACTGCAGAAAAAATAGCCTGATAACCGCAGTTACCACGGAAAAAGACGCGGTGAAATTAAAAAGCTTTCAGCTGCCTGCCCCGTACCCTTGTGGTACGGGGTCAGCTTTTAGCTTTCAGCTGTTGGTGCTAAAGGTAAGATTGGAGATAATTGAGAATGAAGATGGATTCAGTGATAGACTTTTTGGGGTTTGTAATAGTTAAATCCTTCAGCGTATTTTTATGGTGCGTGCCGCTGGGGCCCGCATTATGGATGGGAAGGCGCATGGGAGATATCGCGTATTGCGCAAATCTTAAGCGCAGGGCCATTGCCTACGCAAATCTGAAAGCGGCATTTCCCGAGAAAACTTTCAAAGAACTTAAAGCTATAAATAAGGCGCATTTTGAAAATCTTGGCATGAGTATGATAGAACTCTTGAAGCTTCCTGTAATGCGCAGTTCTTATCTGAAGCGCCATGTGAAGCTGGAAAACGCGGACAGGATTAAATCCAGCCTGGAAAAGGGGAAAGGCGTCATACTCCTGACAGCGCATTTCGGCAACTGGGAGATATCTTCGCTCGCTGCCAGCGCGAACGGATACACCATGTCTGTATTCGCGCGCCAGCAGAAATATGAAAGGCTGAACAACCTTTTGAACGAATTCAGGCAGTCAACAGGCTGTAAGGTTATAACAAAGGGGTTTTCAGTAAAAGATATCATAAAGACGCTGAATAATAACGGGATAGTGGGCATGCTGTCTGACCAGGATGCTGGCGCGAACGGCGTGTTTGTGAATTTTTTCAACAGGCCTGCTTCAACTGCCCAGGGCGCAATAGCCTTTGGCTCAAAAACAGGCGCGGCAATACTTCCTTCTTTTATCTGGAGGGTGGGTTTGGACAGGCATATAGCCAGGGCAGGGGATCCGCTCGAACTTATTAATACAGGCAATAGAGAAAGCGACATGAAAGAAAATCTTCAAAGGGCGGCGAATATACTTGAAGGCTATATAAAGATATTCCCGGAACAATGGCTATGGTCCCACAAGAGATGGAAAAGCACTCCCCAGCGGAATGTCCTGGTGCTGTCGGACGGCAAGGCAGGACATTTAAATCAGGGAGTGGCGGCCGCGGAAATGGTAGAGGCTGCGCTGGGCTCAAGGCTTGAGGCGAGAGGAATAAAAGAAAAGCCCATTGTCAAGATCCAGACAGTGGAAGTGAGGTTTAAAAATAAATTTACAAAATCCCTTTTGAATATCGCGAGCCTTTTCGCTTCCAAAAGATGCCAGGGGTGTTTAAAGTGCATGAAGTTCTGCCTGACAAAAGAATCGTTTGATAATTTAAAAAATAGATACGCGGATATTGTTATTTCCTGCGGGGCTTCTACAGTGGCCGCGAATATATTTTTAAAATACGAGAATAACGCGAAAAACGCTGTGATAATGAAGCCCGGCCTTGGCCGCGCCGGGAAGGTAGATCTGATTATATTACCCCGCCACGATACCTTGTCCAACTTCGCAAGTTGCCCAAATGGGCAACTTGCGAAGTTGGACAGGTCCAGGGTATTGGTAACTGAAGGAGCGCTGAATAGGATTACACTGGAAACCATGGAAGAGGCGGTTAAAAAGGTGAAGGGCGAAGCGTGGAGGGCTAAGAAAGGTGTGGGACTACTGATAGGCGGCGATGCCAAAGGGTTCAGGCTGGAGAAAAGGGATGTGGAAAATGTCCTGGACGCGGTTATAAAGATTTCCAATGAAAAAGACATTAATATCTACGCCTCCACATCCAGGAGGACATCTCAGGAGATAGACAAGCTGGTAAAGGAAAAATTGAACGGGCATAAAAATTGCAAGCTCCTGATTATTGCCAATGAGAAGAATATGGAAGGCGCTGTGCCCGCGATATTCGGCCTTAGCGATGTGATAATAACGTCGCCGGAGAGCGTGTCCATGATCTCGGAAGCCGCGAGTTCCGGCAAGAATGTGATAGTGTTTGGCGAGAAGTTTGGAGAGAGCAGAAAATATGACCGCATGGTTTTAAATCTTGAAAGGCGCGGGTATGTGAATATTGCCAGGCCAGATGAAATCTATCATAAGATAATAGAGGTTTTGGGCACCAGGCCGGAGATCAAAAAACTTAATGATAGAGTGGTAATAACAGAAAGACTAAAGGCCATTATTTAAATCCCAAACAACTTGACACTTTAAACAATGTTACAAGTGTCAAGTTGTTTGGGGATTGGTTCTCGACTCTCCGCCTGCGGCGGATCGCTCGAACAATATTAATATATGAACATTCTGCAGATTTTGCCGAAACTTGATGTGGGCGGGGTGGAGACAGGCACTATTGATCTGGCCAAGGAGCTTATCAAGAGGGGCCACAGGGTCATTGTGGTTTCCGGAGGCGGGAAGCTGGTGACAAACCTTATAGACATGGGCGCGAAGCACATAGAGCTTCCGGTGCATAAGAAATCTCCGTTTACAATAGCGGGCTGCATAAAAAAATTAGAGGTCATTATAAAGGATGAGCGCGTGGATATCGCGCACAGCCGTTCCAGGGTCCCGAATATAATCGCTTTTTTCGCAAGCCGCCACACAGGCGTAAAATTTATAACCACTGCCCACGGGTATTATTCGAATCATTTGATAAGCCGGATCACTGGCTGGGCCAGGTTTGTGATCGTGGCGAGCTCTGTGATAGGCAGGCATATGGTAGAGGATTTCAGGGTGCCTTATGAAAGGGTCAGGCTGATCCCGAGGGGCGTGGACCTGGATACATTTAAATTCAATCCTCCGGGCGTATCTCCAAAATCAGAATATAAAATCGGCGTCATAGGAAGGATCACGCCTATAAAAGGGCACAGCTTTTTCCTGCAGGCAATGGCAAGGGTCGTAAGGATTTTTCCAAAGGCGAGGGTTTTGATCGTGGGAGACGCGCCAAAGGATAAGCCGGAATATCTGGAAAAATTAAAACGCCTTGTAAAACAGCTGGAGATAGAAAGGTTTGTGGAGTTTTCAGGCGCTCAATACGATATACCTAAGGTTATGTCTGAACTTGATCTTTTAGTGCTTCCTTCAGTGGGCCAGGAGGCTTTTGGCAGGGTAATCATAGAGGCAGGGGCAAGCGGCGTGCCTGTGATAGCCACGCGCATAGGCGGGGCAGTGGAGATAGTAGAAGACGGCCGCACAGGACTGCTGGTGAAGCCGGGCGATATGCTGGAGACGGTGAATTCCATAATCAGGGTTTTAAAAGACAGGGAATTAGCCAGGAATATGGCAATAGAGGCCAGGAAAAAAGTGGAAAGGGAATATAACCTGGCGAAAATGGCCGAGGACACTATCAGGGTGTACGAAGAGGCGTGTAAAAAGAAAAATCTGCTTGTTATAAAGCTGGGAGCGATAGGAGACGTGATACTCATAGTGCCGAGCCTGAGGCTTCTGAGGAATAATTTTCCTGATGCCAGGATAAGCGTTTTAGTGGGGCCTGAGTCCAAGCATATACTTAAAAACTGCCCCTATATAGACGAGCTTATACTTTATGATAAAAAGGGCCGCGATAGAGGCCTGAAAGGTTTACTAAAGATATCCGGGATTTTAAGGCGCAAGAATTTCGATACATCCATAGATTTTCAGAACAACAGGACGAGCCACATGATTTCCTGGCTTGGCGCTGTCCCTGAAAGGTTTGGATACGATAACGGGAAATTCAGCTTCTTTTTAAATAAGAGAGTGAAATATCTTAAGATAAAGGCCACGCCGCTCGCCGAACAGTTCAGGCTGTTAAAGGCCATGAAAATAGATACAGCCGGGGCTTCCACATATCTCGAGATATGGCCTTCTAAAGATGATTTTTCTTATGTAGATAATCTTCTGAAGGACGCGTGGGTCAACAAGAGTCAGATTCTGGTGGGTATAAATATAGGCTCCAGCCCCAGATGGGAGGCCAAGAGATGGCCTTTGAAGAATTTTGCGAAACTCAGCGATATGCTGGCTGCAAAAGACATAAGAGTGGTGATTACAGGTTCGGAAGATATTTCAGGCACTGCAAAGTCTTTTATGAAAATTACAGCCACAAAGCCGGTGAATGCCGTGGCCAGGACGTCTGTGACCCAGCTGGCAGCTCTCATAAAGCGGTGCAGGGTTTTTATTACCGGAGACAGCGCGCCTATGCACGTGGCCTCAAGCATGGGGACAGATTTTATAGCGTTATTCGGGCCCACTGACCCGGCAAGGCACTTTGAGCCCACGGAAAAGGGCATTGTGATAAGAAAAGATTTAAAATGCAGCCCGTGCTATAAATCAAAATGCAGGCGCAATGTGTGCATGGAAAGTATCAATGTGGAAGAGGTGTATAAACTGGTGATGGAGAAAATAGGGTAGGGGCGGATCAATGATCCGCCCCTACAGATATCATGCGCATTTTACTTTTAACCACTCATCTCAATATCGGCGGGATAAGCACGTATACGATATCACTCGCAAAGGCGCTGAAGCTGAAAGGCCACGAGGTATTTGTGGCATCCGGCGGAGGCATGCTCGCGCCAGAACTTGCGCGGGCAGGCATTTCCCATATAAACATAGACATCCTTACAAAGTCTGAATTAAGCCCTAAGGTATTCAGGGCTATTTTTGAGATCTCAAAAATATCAAAGACGCTCGGCATAGATATTATTCACAGCCAGACAAGGATTACGCAGGTAGTGGGATTTTTTGTATCCAGGATGCGCGATATCCCGCTGGTCACTACATGCCACGGCTTTTTTAATAAAAACATAGGCAGGGAAATCCTGCCTGCGTGGGGAGACAGGGTTATTGCTATAAGCGACGCGGTTAAAGATAACCTTGTGAACTATTTCAGGGTGGATGAAACCAGGGTTTCGATGATATATAACGGGATCGAGGTTAAGAAATTCCTCAAGGATTTTTCAGAAGAAGAAAAGAGAGATCTTAAGGATAAATTCGGGATAAAAAGGGATTACAGCGTGATAGGCGCCATATCCAGGTTTACGCCTGACAAAGGCCATGACTCTCTTTTATGCGCGCTTTATCAGATCCTCAAAAAGAAGCCTAACGTGCAGCTGGTGCTGGTGGGAGACGGGGAAAAGAGACAGGATATAGAGGCGCTTAGCGCGAGGCTCGGGATTTCAGATAATGTGGTATTTGTGAAGCCGCAGCTGAATACGGTCAGCGCGCTGGCTGTGATGGATGTCTTTATGTTTACGCCTGCGAGGCGCGAGGGCCTGGGTCTCGCGCTCCTGGAGGCGCTTAGCGCGGGAAAGCCTGTTGTGGCCACTGATGTGGGCGGCATATCGAGCATTGTAAAAGACAACGTAAATGGTTTTCTTGTAAAACCGTCCATGCCGGAACTGCTGGTAGAGCCTGTCCTGAATCTGCTTAAAGATAAAGCGCTTTACGAAAGAATGGCTGAGGCAGGGAGAGAGACTGTGATTGAGAAATTTTCCATAGACGGGATGGCGGAAAGGGTGGAACAGGTTTATAAAGAAGTTATTAAAAGAAAAGGATGAAAATGTCTAGGCGCAGGGGAATTATTATTTCAGCGGTTTTAGCCGGTTTGGCCATAGCTTTTATATTTGTTATAAGAGCGCAGTATGTGGCGCCCATCATAATGTATCATAATATTGACGCGAATAGCGCCGGTTCCAGGCTGAGCGTTTCCCCCGAGAGTTTTAAAAGGCAGATGCGCTTTCTTAAGAACCAGCATTATAATGTCGTGAAGCTCGAAGACCTGGCAGACATGGTCAGGAAGAATAAATTTCCCTTGAAGACAATTTCCATTACATTTGACGACGGCTATGAAAATAATTATACCCAGGCTTACCCTGTGCTTAAATCGCTTGGTTTATGCGCCACGATTTTTATTGCCCCGGCTCTGGTGGGGGCGGACGGGTATCTAACCTGGGATCAGATTGCGGAGATGTCAGAGAGCGGGGTCATTTCCATAGGCAGCCATTCTATGAGCCATGCCTGGCTTCCGGATCTGGCGGACCAAAAGCTTGATTCAGAGATATTAGGGTCCAGGCGTTCCATAGAAGGCCATTTAAGAGGAGAGGTATATTCTTTCAGCTATCCTGTGGGTGGTTTTAACCAGGATGTTAGGGATAAGGTTATAAAGAGCGGGTATAAAATCGCTGTAGCCACAAATCCAGGCAAAAAATACCCTAAGCACGATTTATTCGCGATGAAACGCTTAAGGATATCAAGCACCTCTGATAATTTATTCGTGTTCTGGTTTGAGACAACCGGTTTTTACACCTGGATCAAGGAGCACAGGGACAAAGATTGAAATAACTTGACACTTGTAACATTGTCACAAGTGTCAAGTTGTTTGCGGGGAAATATAGGGAGAAGGTATTAGATGAAGAGAATTCTTATAGTGAATGTTAACTGGCTGGGGGATACGCTTTTTGCCACGCCTTTTATAAGGGCGTTGAGGAGGAAATATCCCGGGGCGCATATCGCGGTGCTTACCCATCCCAGATGCTATGAGATACTGGAAGGCAACCCCCATATAAACGAGATCATTATATATGACGAGAAGAAACAGCATAGGAGTTTACTGAGGAGGTTTTCAATAATATCCTATCTCAGGTCAAAGAATTTTGACACAGCCTTTATATTGAGAAAGTCTCTCTCCAGAACGCTTTTACTGCTTTTTTCCAAGATACCGAACAGGATCGGATACAGGTCCAAGAGGGCGGGGTTCTTACTGACGAAAAGAGTTGACACCCCGAGGGAAAAGACGCACAAGGTGGAATATTTTTTAGGGCTTTTAAAGGCATGCGGCATAGAAGCTAAAAATAAAAATTACGAAATAACTATTTCTAATAAAGACATTGAAAAGGCGGCGAAGATTTTAAAGGATGCCGGCGCAGGTGATAGGAAATTTATAGCGCTGAATGCCGGAGGCAACTGGGGCCCCAAGAGATGGCCTCCTGAGAATTTCGCGAAATTAGGGGATGAGATATATGAAAGGATGGGCCTGGCTATTGTCCTGACAGGGGCTGAAAAAGACATAGGCCTGGCTGAAAAGATATCAGGCTTAATGAGACACAGGCCTTTTATACTTTGCGGGAAAACAGACATGAAGACGCTTGGGGCTATTTTTAAAAAGGCCGTGTGCGTCATCTCAAACGATTCAGGGCCCATGCACCTGGCAGCTAGCGTGAAATCCCCTGTGATCGCCATATTCGGGCCCACCTCGCCTGAATTGACAGGCCCGTATGGGGATGGAAAACACAGGGTTTTGCATAAAGACATAGGCTGTAAGATCCCGTGTTACAACGTGAAATGCGAGGATAACAGATGCATCAAGGCAGTTACAGTGGAAGATGTGTTGGGAGCGCTTAATGAAATTGTCAAATATCCGTAAAATCCTTTTCATCACGCTTTCGAATATCGGGGATGTGATCCTGACATTGCCGGTACTATCCGCGCTGAAGGATAATTTTCCCGGGGCCAGTATAGATATTGTGGTGGGGCCAAGGCCTGAGCAGGTTTTTAAAAAGGACCCGAGCCTAAACAATATTTTTGTTTACGACAAGCATGCGCCGCTTAAGGATAAATTCAGGCTTGTAAAAAAGCTCAGGGCCGAGAGGTATGACCTTGCGATAGATATGAAGACCAGCCTTTTGCCAGCGTTTGCAGGAGCCAGAAACAGGGCAGGTTTATTTTTTAAAAGCCGCTCAGGCGCGAAACATAAAAGGCTGATACACCTGGAGGCGCTGAAGCCTTTTGGGATAGGATATAGAGAGCAAAAGAATATTTATATAGACGAGGAATCCAGGCGCAGGGTGGAAACTATACTCATGGATAACGGCGTTACCGGCGCGGATACGCTTATAGGCGTGAGCCCCGGCAGTAAGAGCCTTTTAAAGCAATGGAAGAAACAGGGGTTTATAGATGTTATCGCCGGCGTGCTTCAAAATCACCGGTGTAAGATTATTTTGACAGGAGATGCAAGTGAGACAGGCCTGTCAGGGGAGATTGCCTGCGCAGTAAATAGGCCCGGGCTTATTAATTTGACAGGGAAAATAAATTTGAATGAACTTTTCGCGCTCATAGAAAAACTGGATCTTTTTTTAACGTGCGACAGCGCCGGTATGCACATAGCGTCTGACCTGGCTGTGCCTGTCGTAGCGATATTCGGGCCCACGGATCCTGAAGAATACGGCCCCAGGGGCGCAGGGGATGTAGTTATACGCAAAGCCCTTGGATGTTCGCCTTGCAAAAAGGCGGTTTGTAAATTAGGCACGCGCGAATGCATGGAAACGATCACTGCCCAAGAGGTTTTAGCTGCGATAAAAACTTTAACCTCGTAGGTTGCGGTAAAGCCGCAACCTACGAGGTTGGGGTGGTTATATGAAACGAATACTTATTACAAGGACAGACAGGATAGGGGACGTGATTTTGTCGCTACCAGCCATAAAGGCGGCGAGAAAGGCGTTTCCGGACGCGCATATAGCTCTTATGGTCCAGCCCAGGATAGACGGTTTGTTAAAAGGCAACCCTGATATTGACGAGCTTATAGTGTATGATAAGAAAGACAGTCAAAAAGGGGTTTTTAAAAATATCAGTTTTATAAGATGGCTTAGGGCTAGGAAATTTGATATGGTTATAAACCTGCACTCCACCAAAAGGATGAATCTGATTTGCTTTTTAGCCGGGATCCCGAAGAGGATAGGTTATGCCAGGGGTAAAGCGGATTTTCTCCTTACAGACAGGATTATATATACTAAAAAGGCGGGGGAAAAACACGAGGCAGAATATTCGCTGGATGTATTGCGCTATCTCGGCATAGAGCCGGAATTTTCAAACCCATTTATCTATGTCCAGGCAGAGGATGAAAAAAAGGCAGAAGCAATTCTTCAGGGCCTGGGTGTGAAACAGGGTGAGAGGTTTGCCATACTTCATCCCGGGGCCAGCTGTATCTCTAAGATGTGGCCTCCGGAGAATTTCGCGAAAACAGGGGATATGCTGATTGAAAATTTAAATATAAAGGTTATGATCAATTTAGCCCCCGGCCAAAAGGAGCTGGGCGAAAAGGTAAGGGATCTCATGAAAAAGGAACCGATATTCTTTTGCGATCCCACCACCCTGGGAGAGTTAGCCGCGCTGTTTAAAAAAGCAAGCCTCGTGATATCAAACGATTCGGGGCCTGCGCACATTGCCGCAGGGGCAGGGGCGCCGGTAATATCCATATTCGGAAGAAACCAGAAAGGGCTTAGCCCTGCGAGATGGAGGCCTTTAGGGGATAAGGCAATAGCTATTCATAAGGATGTGGGCTGTATTAGTTGCCTTGCGCACGATTGCAGAAAAGGTTTTCTGTGCCTTAAGGCGATAAGCGCGGAAGATGTGTTTGAAAAAGCTAAAAAATTATTAGACATGTAAAGGAGAATTTATGAAGAGAGCGTATTTATTTATATTTTTTCTGAGTTTTTTTATCTGCGGATGCGGTACTACCTCGATTTATAAAATTAAAGAAGAAAAAAAGGAGCAGGTAAAGATAGAGGCCCCTGAGCGCAGGCTAAAGGTAGGGGAAAAATTTACCTATAAGGCCGAGTGGATGGGTATGGATGTGGGATATGCCACGCTGGAGGTGAAAGGCATTGAGGAAATGTATGGCAGAGAGGTTTATCGCGTCCTCGCAAAGGCAGAGACAACCTCTTTTGCGGACAAGCTTTTCCCCATAGAGGATGAGATAACTACGTATATAGACACGCAGAAGCTCTATCCTTTGAAGTTTGATAAAAAGCAGAAAGAGGGGAAAAAAGAGAAGGATGAATATGTGATTTTTTATCAGGACAAGGGAAAGGCTGTTCTTTTCTCCAGGCTGACACACGAAAAAAAGGAATTCAGCGTTCCAAAGAACGTTCAGGATCCGGTCAGTTGTATCTACTATTTCAGGCTGAGCGATGTGAAAGAAGGCGAACCTCTTTTCGCGAATGTCCACCTGGACGATAAAAACTGGTTCTTAGAGACAAAGATCGCGAATAGGGGGGTTGTAAAGATTAAAGACGTAGGCAGCTGGGATGCGTTTATGGCTCAGCCCATGTCATGGTTCCAGGGAAAACTGAACAAAAACGCGAAAGTAAGTATATGGTTTTCAGCGGACGAGCAGAGGATACCGCTTCTAATAGTAGTGCAGAGCAGTGTTCCGCTCGTAGGGACTATAACAATAACGCTTCAGAAGGTAGAATGATTTTTGGTGCCACGCACCAGTGCGTGGCACCAATTCTTGACACATGGCGGTATTAATGTTAAAATACCCGGATTAAAGGATTATTTATGCCGAAAGATAAGATTAAGATAAACCTGGATAAATTAAAGACTTACCCCATATCGAAGAGGAAGTGCAAGGTAAGGCATGAGGATTTCGCGAAGCCTCCTGTCAAGGCCGCCAGTTTCGCTGATTTTTACAGCTCTCTTCCAAATATATTGACGGGCGCAGGCTTTAAATCAGTGGTGGATGCGATTGTCTCAGCTAACGCGAAGAAAAAGCCGGTGATATTCATGATGGGCGCGCACGTAATTAAATGCGGCCTGAACCCCGTTATTATAGAGCTGATGAAGAAGAAGGTGATCACGGCAATTTCTCTGAACGGCGCAGGCGCCATACATGATTTTGAGATAGCGCTTATAGGCAGGACATCGGAGGATGTGCCTGATGCCCTGGAGGATGGCAGTTTTGGCATGGCAAATGAGACAGCTTTATATATAAACGGCGCCCTGGAAGAGGCTGTTGAAAAAAATATAGGCGCGGGCCAGGCAATAGGCGAACTTATAGCTAACCAGAAGCTTCCTTTCAGAAATCACAGTCTTCTGTACAACGCAGTAAAAGAGGGCGTCCTCTCTACGGTGCATATCGCCATAGGCACAGACATAATCCACCAGCACCCAAGTTTTGACGCAGGCGCTGCAGGAGAGGCCTCGCTGAAGGATTTTCATAGCCTTATAGAGGAAATAGCGGCAATGGGCGACGGAGGCGTGGTTCTTAATATAGGATCTTCGGTAATCCTCCCGGAGGTATTTTTAAAGGCGATAAATATAGCGAGGAACTTAGGGTACAAGGTAAAGGATTTTACCGCGGCTAATTTTGACATGATATATCATTACAGGCCCAGGCAGAACGTGGTGACGAGGCCTGTGCAATCCGGCGGCAAAGGCTATAATATCACCGGCCATCATGAAATAATGCTGCCGCTTCTGGCCCAGGCAATAATTGAAAAAATATAAACGAGGGGGATAGGTTTGGAGAAATTAAAGAAGATAATTCAGAGGTTTAATAGCGCGAAGATCCTCATAATAGGGGATCTTATTCTGGATGAGTTTGTGTGGGGAGATGTTTCCAGGATCTCTCCGGAGGCGCCGGTGCCTGTGGTATGGGTGAAATCAGAATCGTTTATGCCGGGAGGCGCCGCGAATGTGGCGAATAATATTGCGTCGCTAGGGGGCAGGGTTTACATGGCAGGAGTGGCGGGGAGCGACGAAAGGGCAGGGATATTGAGGGAAGGACTGAAGGAAAAAGGCATAAATATAGACGGGGTTATTACGGATGATTCAAGGCCCACGACGCTGAAGACCAGGGTGGTAGCGCATCATCAGCAGGTGGTTAGGATAGACAGGGAAAAGGTGGATCCGGTTTCTTCAGAGGTACTTGATAAAATCATGGCATATGTTAAAGATATAATCGACGATATGGATGCCGTTGTTATAGAGGATTACGGCAAGGGTGTTATTTCCGCGAAACTTTTAAAAGAGACACTCGCGGCGGCAAAGAAAAAGAAAAAAATTATAACAGTGGATCCGAAAGAAGAGCATTTCTCCTATTACAAAGGAGTCACGGCGATTACCCCTAATCATTACGAGGCAGCCCAGGCGGCAGGCATGAAGGCCAAAGATAAAGATAGTATATTGAAAATAGGTAAAGCGCTGCTTAAAAAACTTGATTGCCAGGGAGTCCTTATTACCCTCGGAGAAAACGGCATGCAGCTTTTTGAAAAAAGCGGGGCTATCACGCACATACCTACTGTGGCGCAGGAAGTTTTTGACGTCTCAGGCGCAGGCGATACAGTGATCAGCGTGTTTACGCTGGCCCTTGCCCTTGGCATGGGCATGAAAGACGCGGCGTATATATCAAATATCGCGGCAGGAATTGTAGTGGGCAAAGTAGGGATTGCGGTTATTACGCAGGCAGAATTGATCGAAAGGCTGAAATAATTTATGGAAGCTGTAGGAATAATTCCCGCGAGATACGGGTCCACAAGATTTGAAGGTAAGCTCTTGGCAGATCTTTGCGGCAAGCCTGTCATACAGCACACCTGGGAAAACGCCAAAAAATCAAACGCGATAGAAGACCTTGTCATAGCTACCGACGACAGGCGCATCTACAATGTGGCAAAAGGTTTTGGCGCGAATGTCGTGTACACCTCTACGGCGCATAAAAGCGGTTCAGACCGTTTGACCGAGGTGGCGTCTTCCATTGACGCCAAGATTATCGTGAATATACAGGCTGACGAGCCGCTTCTGCATCCTTCAATGATAGACGACGCGGCAGGGCCATTAGTTAAGGATAGCAGTCTAGTAATGGCCACGCTTTGCCACAAGATAAAAAATGTGGCTGATGCCCATGACCCTAACGTGGTCAAGGTGGTGTTTGACAGAAATGGTTTCGCGTTGTATTTTTCAAGGACGCCTATCCCTTACGAGAGGATGGGTTCGGACGATAAATTGCAGGCCATAGAGTATTATAAACATATAGGCATTTACGCTTATACAAAGGATTTCCTTTTTACCTTTAAATCGCTTCCGCAGTCGCGGCTGGAAAAGACGGAAAAATTAGAGCAACTGCGGGTCCTGGAAAACGGTTACAGGATAAAGGTCACTGAAACAAAGTTTGATACCATAGGAATAGACGTGCCTGAAGATCTGGAAAAGGCCGTTGAAACAATAAAAGGAAACAAATAATATGCCGAAATATATCTTTATAACAGGTGGAGTGGTTTCAAGCCTCGGAAAAGGCATAACAAGCGCGTCTATCGGAAAGCTCCTTGAATCAAAGGGCATGAAGGTCACCATACAAAAGTGCGACCCTTACATAAACGTGGATCCGGGCACTATGAACCCGTTTCAGCACGGAGAGGTTTACGTGACTGACGACGGAGCTGAGACAGACCTGGACCTGGGGCATTATGAGAGATTCATAAAGGCGAACATGACCCAGGAAAATAATATTACCACCGGCAAGATTTACAATTCAGTAATAACAAAGGAGAGGCGCGGGGATTATCTGGGGGCTACTGTGCAGGTGGTGCCTCATATAACAAATGAGATAATCTCGCAAATAAAAAAAGTTTCACAGGGAAAAGACATAGACATAGTGATATGCGAGATAGGAGGAACTGTAGGCGACATAGAGAGCCTCCCGTTCTTGGAGGCAATAAGGCAGTTCAGGCAGCATCTGGGCAGGGGGAATTCAGTAAACATACACCTTACGCTTATCCCTTATTTAAAGGCAGCTGAGGAGCTGAAGACAAAGCCTACACAGCACAGCGTGGGGAAATTAAGGGAAATAGGTATACAGCCTGATGTATTGATAGCGAGGACTGAAAAGCCCATTTCAAAAAAGATAAAAGAAAAGATATCCCTTTTCTGCAACGTGGATGAAGACGCTGTAATAGACGCGCCTGACGTTAAGGATATTTACGAGGTGCCGCTTTTATTCCAGGAACAGGGCCTGGGAAAGATAATACTGAAGCTTCTGGAGATCAGATATCAGGAGGGCAATCTATCTGAATGGAGGGAAAAGGTTGTGAAAAGATCTCTCCATCCCGCGAAAAAGGTTTCCATAGCTGTGGTGGGAAAATATATAGAGCTCAATGACGCGTACAAGTCTATTTATGAGGCCCTGAAGCACGCAGGTATCGCGAATGACGCGAAGGTCAATATTAAAAAGATAGACGCGGAGGAGATAGAAGAGAAGGGCGCTGAAAAATTTTTAAAAGACGTGACCGGGATACTGGTGCCCGGAGGTTTTGGAAACCGCGGCATAGAGGGGAAGATCGCGGCGATAAAATTCGCCAGGGAAAACAAGATTCCGTTTTTCGGTATATGCCTTGGAATGCAGTGCTCTGTGGTGGAGTTCGCGAGAAATGTTTGCTGCCTTAAAAAGGCGAATTCAACAGAGTTTGACAAGTCTACGCCGTATCCTGTAATAAGCCTTCTGGAGGAACAGAAAAGGGTCAAGGATATGGGTGGCACGATGCGGCTGGGCGCGTATCCGTGCAAATTGAAAAAAGGCACATTAGCCTTCGAGGCTTACGCTAAGGAAAAGATTTCCGAAAGGCATAGGCACAGGTATGAGTTTGATGGCCATTACAAAAGGAGCATGGAAAAGGATGGCTTGGTGGTTTCAGGCATGTCGCCTGATATGAGGCTCGTGGAGATAATTGAGTTAAAAGACCATCCGTGGTTTCTGGCGTGCCAGTTTCATCCTGAGTTTAAGTCAAAGCCTGACGACTGTCATCCTTTATTCAGGGATTTTGTAAGAGCGGCGTTAGATAACCAAAAGGCATAGATATGACAAAAGAGATAAAGATCAAGGATATGAAGATAGGCGGAAGGAACCCTATCGTGCTCATTGCAGGGCCGTGCGTCATAGAATCAGAGAAGGATACGCTTCAGCATGCGGCAAAGATAAAAGATATATGTTTAAGGTTAGGCATAGGGTTTATATTTAAATCCAGTTACGACAAGGCAAACCGCTCCAGTATAAAATCTTACAGGGGGCCTGGATTGGAAAAGGGGCTAAAGGTCCTATCGAAGGTCAAAAAAGAGTTTGATGTGCCTGTATTGAGCGACGTGCACTGCAGGTCTGAGCTTAAAAAGGCAAAAGAGGTCCTGGATATTATACAGATACCGGCATTTTTATGCAGGCAGACTGATTTCATTATAGAGGCGGCTAGGACAAGAAAGGTTATTAACATAAAAAAAGGCCAGTTTTTATCTCCATGGGACGTGAAAAATATAATAGAAAAGATAGAGGGCGCTGGAAATAAAAACATCATAATAACAGAGCGAGGCGTGATGTTTGGGTACAATAACCTGGTTAGCGATTTCAGGAGCCTGGAGATAATGCGGGAATTCGGATACCCTGTTGTGTATGACGCTACGCATAGCGTCCAGCTTCCCGGAGGGAAGGGATGCGTTTCAGGCGGGGAAAGACGATTTGTAGCTCCTCTTTCGCGCGCGGCAAGCGCTGTGGGCTGTGACGGTATTTTTCTAGAGGTGCACGAAGCCCCTGACAGGGCTCTATGCGACGGCCCAAACATGATCTCTCTTAACGCGCTTGAGAGGCTATTAATTGACATTAAGAAAATAGACTATATTGTAAGGTAACAGCAAACAACTTGACACTTGTAACATTGTCACAAGTGTCAAGTTGTTGGG
>JAUYDX010000002.1 GCA_030691625.1 Candidatus Omnitrophota bacterium
TGGCTAGGACGCGTTTCCAGTATGACCCTAAAAACAGGGCTGAAAATGTGATGATAGCGGACCTCTTGAGGAACGACCTGGGCAGGGTAGGGGCGCATATAAGGGCGCCCAGGCTTTTTGAGGTGGCGGGTTACAATACCCTGTTCCAGATGACCTCTACTGTGACAGGAAGCCTGGATAAGGATATACCTATATATAGGCTGTTTGCCTCGCTTTTTCCTTCAGGCTCTGTTACAGGCGCTCCCAAGATTCGGGCCATGCAGATAATAAGGGAGATAGAGCGCGAAGAGCGGAAGATTTACACCGGAGCTATCGGTTATATCACACCCGAGAGGGATCTTTTTTTCAATATCCCTATCCGCACGCTTTTGATCAGAAAAGGGATCGGCGAGATGGGTATAGGCGGCGGCATTGTCTGGGATTCCACGCCGCAGGGCGAGTGGGATGAAGGCATGCTTAAGGCCAAATTCCTCACAAGTATCAGCCAAACAACTTGACGCGGAGACATTGTCTCAATGTAAAGTTGTTTTATTTTTGAACGTATATTATAATAAGACAATAAGAAGGAGAGAGTTATGGAGGCAGCATTAAGTTCTATAGGGGTTCTATTGGGAAGCTCGTGGGCGTCAGGCGTTAATATGTACCTTACTATGGCTGGCCTGGGCATAGCGAGCAGGATGCATTGGATAAACCTGCCCGGCGATATGAACGCGATTGGGAATCCATTGATAATCTTTGCGGCGATAGTAATGTACCTGGTGGAATTCGTGGCTGATAAGATCCCTTATTTTGATTCAGTGTGGGACAGCGTGCACACATTTATAAGGCCTGTGGGCGGCGCAGCTCTTGGATATATGGCAATGGCGAATATGGGGCCTGCGGCGCAGGTCCCTGTGGCGCTTTTAACAGGAGGGATTGCCCTGAATTCACATCTCGCGAAGGCAACCACGAGGGCCGCTATAAATACATCCCCAGAACCTTTCACAAATTCCATTGCCAGCGTAACCGAGGATACAGCTGTTTTCGGGATGCTTACCCTGATAGTCAAGCATCCTGTGATCGCAGCGTTTGTGGCGCTCGTATTGATAGCGTTTTTTGTGCTATTAATAGTCCTCATGTTTAAATTTCTCAAGAAAGTCCTGGGATTTTTATTCGGAAGGGGCAAAAAAGAGGCCCCTGTTCAGGCAGGAGAAAAGGCTAAGGCATGAAAGTTCACTCAATAGAAAAAAAGATTTACTACCACGATACAGACGCCGGAAAGGTGGTTTATTACGCCAATTATCTGAAGTACCTGGAGGAGGCCAGGTGTGAACTCTGCGCCTTTAATGGGATTAGCCTGTCAGAATCTGCCAAAGAAGGGGTCCTTTTTGCAGTGGTGCATTTTGAGATAGATTACAAGTCCCCTGCCAGATACGGGGATATAATAAAGGTGTTTGCCCGAGTGGAAAAGACAGGATTTTCTTCAGTTCATTTTATCGAGGAGATAAAGGCCGGGGAAAGGCTCCTGGCTAAATCAAAGACAGTGTGGGCATGCATAAACGAGTCCATGAAGCCCATACCTATACCGGAAAAAATCAAAAAAGCCCTTAACCAATAAGCCATATTTTTTTAAATATTTTTATTATTGACAGAGATGTCTTATAGCGTTATATTAAATTTCACGTTCAATAACAATAAAAAGAAAGGGGGCCTTTATGAAAGCCAAGTATCTATGTGTTTGCATACTGCTTATAGCGGGGCTGGCTGCCATTGCTTTACCGGCAGATACATATGCCTACAATGTGCCTCAGGATAATTCCAGGGCCAAGTATTTTTATGTTTTTGGACCTGAAGGAGATCCTGATTTAGGAGCTGGAGCAGCGCACTGGATGGACCTCTATGTAGATGTGCCCAAGTCTTATACAGGGGAAGTGCTGATAGCCATTTACGATTCTGATACAGGCGGATTCAGGGACATGAAGGCCATTAATAAAGACGCGTGGAACACCAAGACCCAGTTTACTGTCTACGGCGCAGGCGATAAGGAATTAGGCGGCCAGACAGTGGGCGAAGACCCCGGTCTGGACCGGAATTATCTTCAGTTTGGCCCCTATCCTGCGTCAAGCGGAAAAGAAGTAGGGAATTCTTACAGGTTTAAACTCGCGGTAAAAGGGCTGGAAGGAAGCGATGAGAATCTTTTTTACGTAAAGGTGTCTCCTGACAGCGCAGACACATTTTCATACCAGACGAATATAAGGTTATTGGATCAGGAAGGCGATAAGATGTATTTTTATCCAGAGGTCCCTGCCAATACCGCTGATATAATCGTGGAAAATTACGATATAGATCCTGATGGAGGAACAGCAGAGGTTTACGTATCAGCCCAGAATACAAGATATGCTGTGAATAGCTCTATGAGCGATAAATGGTCTGAGACCAAGATCCCTGTCAATTCCACCCAGCAGGGTAGGATTGATTATGTGCTTATAAAAGGCACCCAGAAATACGCAAATGCTGTTATAAGGGTAAAGGATTCCAGCGGCAATGACCTCCCTATTTATTTCAGGGGATCTAATGCGCCGAGGATAGCTGTGGTCAGAGAGCCCATGGTAAAGGAGGAGAAAAAAGATGTGAGCCCGTGCAACAAGTTCACATTTGACGCCACCCAGTCCTACGACCCGAATAACGAAGAGCTTACGTACGCGTGGGATTTCGGTGACGGCACCACAAGCGATAAACCGGTGGTTACTCATGTTTACGAAAAGGCAGGGGAATATAAGGTAACACTTACTGTAAAAGACAATTCAGGTATGAAATGCGACACCTCATCTGTTTCTCAGGTAGTGAAGGTGAATACGCCTCCGATAGTTGATTTTATCGCGCCTGAAAAGGTGTGCGCGAATACAAGCGTGGAGCTGGACGCAGGCGCCACCAAAGATGATACGCCTGACGCATTGACCTACAAGTGGGATCTAGGAGACGGCACGAGCGCCCAGGGCGCCGCTGTTTCTAAAACTTATAAATCCGGAGGCAAGTACAGGGTTAAATTATTTGTGGATGATGGTTCAGGCACGGTTTGCAGTTCCGGGGCGAAGGAAAAGGTGATTATAGTGAATTCCGCGCCTACAGTTAACGCGGGCAGTGATATTGATAAATGCCTGTCCATGTCCCAGGATTACAAGGTCAGCTTCAATGCGGATGCCAAGGAT
This sequence comes from Candidatus Omnitrophota bacterium, assembly GCA_030691625.1. GTDB lineage: Bacteria > Omnitrophota > Gorgyraeia > Gorgyraeales > Gorgyraeaceae > UBA10183. The sequence continues at coordinate 3,189 of JAUYDX010000002.1, forward strand.
CCTGACGGAGACGCGTTGAAATACGCCTGGGATTTTGGGGACGGCAATACTGCCAGCGGTAAAAGCGTGACGCATACGTATGCCAAAGGCGGGACATATACAGCAAAGGTTACAGTGGATGACGAAGCTGAGTCTTCGTGCTCCACAGCTACAGATGCGCTTAACATAACCCTTAATAAGAAGCCTGTTGCAGACGCAGGGCCTGACCAGGAGACTTGCGTGAATAGCGTAGTTGAGTTTAATGGCTCGGGGTCTTCGGGTGAAGGCAATTTATCTTACAACTGGGATTTTGGAGACGGCAATAAGGCAGAAGGCGCAAATGTGACCAATACCTATGCCAAAGGCGGGAAATACCAGGTAAAGCTGGTTGTGGATGACAAGAAAGGCACAAACTGCTCTGTGGCTGAGGACACTGTCATTGTAATAGCCAATACCAGGCCTGTGGCAGCGCTTGCAGAGGTTGATAAGACCTCTGTGGACAAACAGGTGGTGTTTGACGCGTCCGGGTCAAGCGATCCTGACGGCGATCCTTTAAAATACACGTGGGATTTCGGAGACGGCATTGCCAAGTCCGGAGGCGTCAGGGAAACTCACATGTACCAGAAGGGCGGGAAGTACGAGGTAATGGTAACGGTTGATGACGGCCGCGGCTCTTCGTGCAGCGAGCCTTGCTCCAAGGACTCAAAGGTAATCCAGGTCATAGTGAACACGCCTCCTGTGGCAGACGCGGGTCCAAACCTCGTGTGCTGTGTGGGCACGGAAAATGCCTTTGACGGCTCATTCTCCAGTGATTCAGACGGGGATAATCTGACATACGCGTGGGATTTCGGAGATGGGGTTAAGGGAGAAGGCGCGAAAGTGAAACATGTTTATAACAAATCAGGCAGTTATACCGTAACGCTCAAGGTGAGCGATGGCACAGCCATTTCTACGGATACGCTTAGTGTAAAGGTGAACGAAAGCCCGGTTTCTGTTATAAAGGTTAAGTAATATTTTTTTAAAACCCGCATCCGGTTATACCGGATGCGGGTTTTTAAGAAAGGGGGATCTTATGGGTGGATTAATAGGTTTAGTAGTTCTGGTGCTGGACATTATCGCCATAGTGGATCTTTTTAAGAGCGCTAAAGACACGGGCAAAAAGATCCTGTGGCTCATACTGATACTTGTGCTGCCTTTAATAGGCATGATCCTTTATTTTGTAGTGGGGAAGAAAAAATAACAGTTTACTGAAAGATTGCATAGTTCCCTCAATTATAAGCAGCCCTGCCAATTCTCGGCAAGGCTGCTTTTTTATTCGTTGAAAAAACAGGCGCTATCCTGTAGAATAAATTTATAACATATAACAAAGGAGACGCGGCATGAATGTATTCAGCATATCTGAGATAGTGGATCTCGGGATCGAGAAAGAGAAGAAGAGGAGGGATTTTTACGCGGCGGTATCAGAGTATTTTAAGGATAAGGACATGAAGGAGCTTTTTATTAAATTGAAAAACTGGGAAGAGGAGCATATAAAAAAGTTCTCTGAGATGAGAGACGCTATCAAGGAACCAAAGGAAACAGACTCGTATGAAGGCGAGATGGACGCGTATATGCAGGCCCTGGTGGATGACAGGCTTTACAGCCAGGTTGCCCCTATTAGTTTTAAGAACAACGTAAAGACCCCGATGGACGCCATATCTTACGGCATAGGTTTTGAAAAAGACGCTATACTGTTTTTTAACGAGATAGTTAAATATACAGCTGATTCCAGAAAAGAGATCGTGAAAAAGCTGATTGAGGAAGAAAAGAAACACATTGTGTATCTGGCCAGTCTAAGGCAGAAATTACAAGAGGGGGCATGAGATGGGGATGATTCAACTGGTGGCTAACGGCGGCATTACGATGTATGTGCTTATGTTATGCTCTATATTGTCCATAGCTATTATTATAGAGAGGATTATTTATTATCACAGGCGGTCCGGGGTCAAGAGAGAGAATTTTATGACAGATATAAAGAATCAGCTGAACCGGGATAACCCCAGGCATGGCATGTCCATGTGCGTCAATATGTGCAGGGACGCGAATACGCCTTTTGCGGATGTGGTGTGCGCCGGGCTCACCGCTTACGGCAGGGGAGAAAAAGAGATATCGAGCAACATGGAAAGGGCTATTGTCGTGGAAACTAATTTATTAGGCCGATTCACAAGCATAGTGGGGACAATAGGCAGTGTGGCTGTCTATATAGGCCTTTTCGGCACGGTGCTTGGGATAATAAGGGCGTTTCACGATATCTCCAAGGCAGGGACAGGCGGCATAAGCATTGTTATAAACGGCATATCAGAGGCCCTTGTCTGCACCGCGGCAGGCTTGTGCGTCGCGGTACCCGCTGTTGTCGCCTATAATTATTTCGTCAAGAAGATAGATAATTTTGTTACGGATATGGAATTATGCGCTTCTGAGACCATGGATATTATTTCAGGTAAACAGAAATGAATAAACGCCTCGAAAGACAGAGAGTAGTGGCGGAGATAAATATAACGCCTTTTACGGATGTCATACTTGTCTTATTGATAATCTTCATGATAACCACGCCTCTCATCCTCCAATCCAGCATAAAGGTCAATCTCCCCGAAGCCGCGAGCGGGAAACCCATAACAAATGCCAGGCAGATCAATATTACCGTGTCCAACGACAATACTGTATATCTGGATAATAAGCTTATAACCAGAAAGGAACTGATAGCCCGCGTCAGGACCGAGCACAGGGAGAATCCGGAGCTGGAGGTCATTATTTTTTCAGACAGGATGGTCAGGTTTAAGAATATCGTAGCCATCCTTGATGACCTTAATGAGATAGGCATAAAAAACCTCAATATCGCAGCGAAGGTAGAACAATAGATAGAATTTAACTGTAATTTTAAATAACCTCGTAGGTTGCCTACGGCAACCTACGAGGTTGGGGTGGTTAAAATGAAAAAGGAACTGTCTTTTATCACCGTAATGGGGAAGGATAAAAAAGGTATTGTCGCCAGGATATCCGATCTATTGTATAAGAATAACATAAATATCGAGGATATAAATCAGAAGATCATAGAAGGGCTTTTTGTCATGACAATGCTCGTGGACGTGAGCGGATATAAATACCCTCTTCAGAAACTGAACTCCGCTCTCGAGAAGATAGGCAGGGACATGGGCCTCAGGATCCAGCTCCAGCACGAGAATATCTTTAAAATGATGCACAGGGTGTAATATGGCTATAACAGTAGACGAGGTTTTTGAAACGTCCAAGATGATCCTTTGCCAGAACCTGGATATAAGGACCACCACGCTTGGGATCAACCTGAAGGATTGCGTGGATTCCGATTTCAGGGCCTTCAGGAGAAAGGTATACGATAAGATTTATAAAAACGGCTCAGTTCTGATAAAAGAGGCGGGGAAACTGGAACTGAAATACGGCATCCCTATAGTAAATAAAAGGATCGCTGTCACTCCGATAAGCCTGATCATGGAGGCCCATCTATCCAAAGATAAATTTTTAGAAATGGCAAAGGCCCTGGATAAGGCCGCTAGCGATGCCGGTATTGATTTTATAGGCGGGTTTGGAGCGCTCTGCCAGAAAGGCCTTACGCGATCAGATAGTTTATTGATAGAAACCCTGCCCGATGTGCTCTCAAAGACAAAACACGTATGTTCTTTTTTAAATGTAGGCTCGAACGCGAGCGGTATGAATCTGGACGCTGTGAATCTGATAGGGCCCATGCTTAAAAAGACAGCCAAAAAGACTAAAAATGGCGCAGGGTGCGCGAGGTTTGTGGTATTCGTAAACGCGCCTGAGGACAATCCTTTCATGGCAGGCGCGTTTCACGGGGTAGGGGAAGGCGATGTTACCTTAAATATAGGCATAAGCGGGCCAGGCGTGGTAAGAAGCGTGGTTGAGAAAAATAAAGACGGAGATCTTACGGAATTATCCGAGGTTATAAAGAGGACTGTTTTTAAAATTACCAGGGCAGGAGAGCTGGTGGGAAGAGAGCTCGCGAAAAACCTTAAAATACCTTTTGGCGTGGTGGACATATCGCTCGCGTCCACTACCAATAAAGGAGATTCAGTGGCTGATGTAGTGAAGGCGTTCGGTATAGAAAGTATCGGCGCTCACGGCTCCACGCTCGCCATAGCGCTTCTGATGGACGCTGTTAAAAAAGGCGGGGCAATGGCCAGCGCTAACGTAGGGGGCTTAAGCGGCACCTTTATACCGGTGAGCGAGGATATGGGCATGGTGGAGGCTGTGAGGAAAAAATCCCTGAGCCTTGAAAAGCTCGAGGCGCTTACCGCTGTCTGTTCTGTAGGTATAGATATGGTAGCCATACCAGGCAGTACGCCGGAAGAGATAATAAATGCCATTATAGCTGACGAACTCAGCATCGGTATTATAAACAATAAAACTACCGCGGTGAGGATCCTGCCTGTGCCTGGCAAGAAGCCAGGGGACCTTGTAAAACTCGGCGGGCTTTTAGGTGTTGCCCCTGTAATGAGCGTGAATAAATACTCTGCCAGGAATTTTATGAAAAGAGGCGGCAGGCTCCCCGCACCTGTCACCAGCCTTAGAAATTAACCCACTCAAACAACTTGACACTTGTAACAATGTCACAAGTGTCAAGTTGTTGAATTACCATTTTAAGCGTATGCCTGCCTGGGTCCATCTGCCGGGCTGCGTGACCCCGGATATCTCGCTGTATTCAGTATCTGTAAAATTATCTATCTTTAAAAAAGGCTCTATCTCTGAGTCCTTTTGTTTGAATGTCTTTGACACAGCCACGTCTCCTTTGAAATAGGTCTCCCCGAATTTTCTTTCGCTGTACGAAAGAAACCAGTTTATCTTTACGCCTTCGATATCATGGTTCAGGTTAAGCATCAATTGGTGTTTCAGGATATCAAGGGCGTATTTTGAAAGATACCCTGAGTTGTTCCTATCAGCCTCTATGTATGTATAAGATAGCGGGCCTGCCCTGAATTCAACGCCTTTGTAATCCACATTTCCGAGGTTGGTGGCCTGCCACACGTCGTTCGCGGTAGGCCTTGTGTAATCTATGGTGTTCTTAACCTTGCGGAGGAACCCGCTGCATTCTACTTTAATGTCGTAGAGTTTTGCCTCGACTCCAGCGTTGTAATTATCGGATTTTTCCACCTTAAGGTCAGAATCCCCTTTATTGGCCGCGTCAGAATAATAAAGCTCTGTGAAACTCGGCCCCCTGAATGAACGGCTGTAAGAGGATTTGATCTTTAAGCTGTCTTCAATGAGCCAGTAGCCGAGGCCCAGATTAGAGGATTTCTGAAATGACCAGTTCTGGAAATGGTCTATCCTGAACCTGGCGTCTGGTTCGATTCTACTGCCTGTTTCAGGCCTGAAACCCAGGAAAAGCGCCTCATTCATCCTTGTATTTTTGCCTAACTTTGTGGAGTCTATGGTATCCCTGGATATTTCAAAACCGGTTTCTATGTCGCCGTATTTTACGGGCCAGACCGCGCCTGAATGTATGCCGTACGAATAAGTGGTATGTGTATTCTGAGAAAAGGACGGGTTATTCCTGTTCAATATGAATTTATCATGGTGCCTGCGCAGGAAAATAGAATTGTTTAAATTGCAGGAAGAGAGGTCTGTGTCGAGGCCTGTCTTCAGGAACAGGGTTTTTGTATGCTCTTCCTCCTCTTTGTATAGATTTGAGTAAAAACTGTCTGCGCCAAACTCTTTATCCTGGTAACCAGCCACGAAATCCATTGAATTGTCCCGCCAGTCTTTAGTGAGGATGCATGAATAAGTCTCGTAGTCGAAGTCAGTATTGGGCCTGGCGCCGTTTGTGGTTTTATGTTCAAAAGAAAAGCTGGAGGAGAGGTCTTTACCCGGCATACAGAAGGAAAATCCCTGGCCAAACAGCGCATGCTGGCCTCCCATGGCAGTTAATTCCGTGGATTTTTTCAGAGGTTTTTTTGAAACAATATTTATCCCGCCGCTCAACGCGCCTGCTCCGTAAAAAGAAGACGCCCCTTGTTTAAGTATGTCCATCCTTTCTATGTCAAAGCTTGTGAGAGGGATATCCAGATTATGGTGCCCTGTCTGCGGGTCGTTTATCTTTATGCCGTCTATGGATATAGCCACCTGTTCATAAGTAGACCCTCTTATAGAGGCATCCCCCTGGACGCCGGATGTGCCCCTGTACCTCAGGTCCACGCCTGAAGCGTGCCTGAACGCGTCTGGAACAGAATTTATTTTTTTGTCATTGATGTCTGCGCTGGAAAATGTCTCGGATGGGTAACTCTGGCTCTCTGATTCTGTAGACTCCGCAGTTATCACTATCTTTTCCAGGGTCGCATAGTCTTCTTCAGCGAAACAGGAAAGGCAAATGGCAAAATTCAATATTATGATGAATATCCTTAATATTGGCATAGTCAACTTAGTCAATTATAGGGGGTTAAAGGGTTGATTGTCAACCTAATTAGAATTCATAGTTTACAATTATGCCTTTTCGAGGATTGCGAGGGTTTCGATATGAGGGGTATGGGGGAAGAAATCGAAGAGGTGTATGGATTTTAGCCTGTAAGAAGAGTTTAGGATCTTAATATCGCGGCTGAGAGTGGATGGATTGCAGGACAGATAGAAGATCTTTTTTATCCTGCTCATGACAACGCGCTGGCAGAGCATAGTGTCCAGGCCTTTTCTGGGCGGATCGAGTATCAGGACATCTATGTCTGAATTCATAAGCTGGGGGAATATCTTTTCGCACGCGCCTTCATAAAGCGCGTAATTTTTAACATCATTTAATTTAAGGTTATTCTTAAGAAATGATATGTTCTCTGCGCCCGACTCCACGCCTATTACTTTTTTCGCGAAACCGCTTAGATTTATCCCGAACGTGCCTATGCCGCAGTATAAGTCAGCTACTACTTCTTTTCTGCCGGGGCTGATCAATCCCCGCATTTTTTCCAGGACAGACCCCAGCATAGGAACATTGACCTGAAAAAATGATTCAGGCCCTATCCTGAAAGAGTTTCCCATGATATTTTCTTCAATATATGCCCTGGCGGAAAATTTCCCTGATTTATCAAAGGGATAGGCCGTGAGCATGAGGTCTTTTGTGGAGCGGCTTTCGCGAATCTGGACCTCTTTAATGAGATTCAGATTTTCTTTGTTTATAGTCTCCAGGAATGAGGAGAGGGCGCTATTTACATTTTCGCTTACCAGAAAACATGAATCTATCCGGATAAGTTCGTTACGCGATTCAGGGGCATTATACGCGAAGGCCGCTTTACTATTTTCCCATACCATATTTAATTTGATTTTATTCCTGTATCCCCATATTTCCTTAGAAGGCGTGGAGCTGAAAGGGATCCCGGGAAACATCTCTTTTAACTGGGCCTCTTTAATAGCTATCTGTTCCTTGTAATCAATATATTGATACGGGCCGCATGACTGGTAGTGGCTGCAGCGCGGGGTTGTCCTGCGGGGAGAAGGAGTGATTATTCTTATTGTCTTTGCCTCAATGTAATTTTTCTTCTCTGAAATAGGCGTTACTTCCACTGTCTCGCCGGCTAGCCCTTCATCCGTGAGCACGGTCTTATTGTTATCAATGCCCAGGCTTTTGCCGGGATATATGATCTTTTCTATAGAGATTTGCATGCCCTTTAATATACCATATTTTGCTTTTATGTAGAATAGATATATAGTAAAATGGAAAAAATAGGAGGGGGAGATGAAAAAATGCCCTTTTTGCGCCGAAGAGATACAGGACGAGGCAATAAAATGCAGGCACTGCGGGGAGATGCTGGATAAGAAAAAGGAAAAATGGTATTTCAGCATGCCCACCTTTGTGATAGCGCTTCTTTGCGTGGGGCCTTTTGCCTTGCCGCTTTACTGGTTTAATCCGCGTTATACCCTGAAGAATAAGGTAGTGGTAAGCGTTATTGTGATTGTCCTGACGTATTTTTTGAGCGTTATGGTGATGCAGGGCCTGGATTCTCTGAAGAATACTTATCAGATGCTGCAATAAAGAGTAAAGCAGGGGCGCCTGTCGCCTAATGGATAGGGCGCCAGCCTCCGGAGCTGGCCGTGCAGGTTCGATTCCTGCCAGGCGCACCAGATTGTTGGGCAGGAATCGAATGGAGCTTTGCGCCGAG
>JAUYDX010000017.1 GCA_030691625.1 Candidatus Omnitrophota bacterium
ACGCCTCGCTGGGGCGTCCGAGCGTCTTTTCGTAGGCCAGTCAGGGCTGGCGAAAACACAGCCATAATTACATTATCGGCTTGATTATATCCAGCTTAACTAATATAAATATTAATAAGGTATAAGCAATGGATAATAATACATCCTTAAGGAGATCTTTTCCAGAATATTTCTTTTTTTCTTTAAGGTCTTCTGTCGCCTTCTCCAGGCCTTTTTGCAGCAATACAAATCCCAGGACATTTGTCAGCCAGTAGAAAACAACAAAAGCCCCTAAAAACGAACCTTTGTGGATATAGTTTGAGCCGCATGCCAAGACATAGGCTATTGGAAAATTTATAAAAAGGTCGTTCCACCAGGAAAGAGGGGACAATAAAAACCCTATTGTGCCAATTATCCCGCCATATAATTTTTTGTTCATAAATAAAATTAGCCCTGCGCCGTTTAAGACGCAGGGCTAAAAGGCAACCGCAACCTCTCCGACAAGGTAACCGAGCTGCCATTATTATTTATACCATAAAAAAAACCCTATGTCAAGTAGGGACAGCACAGTGTGCTGTCCCTACTAAATTCCAAAAGATGTGCCGACTGCCATTGCAGTTTTAATTACAGGGTGGTTTAACTCCACCCTGCTGATATCCACGACTGCCTTGCCCAGATCTATGCCTTTTATCTCGCCTGCTTTTAGGACAACTGCCTTGCCAAAATCCTTCTTAGCTGCCATTTCGCATGCCGCTACCCCGAAACGCGTCGCGAGTATCCTGTCAAAAGGCGAAGGCTCGCCCCCTCTTTGAAGGTGGCCCAGCACAGTTACCCTCGCCTCAAGGCCTGTCGCATTCTCAATATCCCCAGCCACCTTCTCTCCTATGCCTCCCAGCCTCACAGGATCAGTGGAGTCATTGACTATTTTTCTGACCACCATTTTTCCGGATTTTGGCCTGGCGCCTTCGCTCACAACCACTATGCTGAATCTCTTCCCTGATTTGTTTCTTTTTAAAACTGCCCCGCATACCTTTTTAATATCGTAAGGCGCTTCCGGCAATAGTATAATATCCCCGCCTCCTGCAAGGCCTGAATACAGGGCAAGCCAGCCGGCATACCTGCCCATTACCTCTATGACCATAACCCTGTGATGAGACTGGGCTGTTGTGTGAAGCTTGTCTATTGCCTGAGTGGCTGTAATAAGCGCTGAATCAAAGCCTATTGTGGTGTCTGTCTGCTTCAGGTCCTTATCTATTGTCTTCGGAACCCCTATCAGTTTAACGCCCTTTTTGTGTAATTTGTACGCGATGCTCAGGGTTCCGTCCCCGCCTATACAAACCAGCCCATTAAGCCCCATGGCGCGATAATTTTGCACAGCCATGTCTGAAACATCGTTGAACCTGCCTTTAATATCAGGGTGCCTGAAAGGGTTGGCCTTGTTTGAAGCGCCCAGAATAGTCCCGCCTAATGTAAGTATGCCCGAAACATCCTGGTAGGAGATATCCGTAAATCTTTTTTCTATCAGGCCTAAAAATCCGTCCTTGATCCCCACCACATCCATCCCATAACCAAGAATGGCTGTTTTAGCAATCGCCCTGATAGCGGCATTTAAACCCGGGCAGTCCCCGCCGCCTGTAAGAATGCCTATCCTTTTTCTATTTCCTCGCATGGCGCTTGCCCTTTCTCTTTCTCTTCTGAGCAGCCCGCCTGTTTTTTCTTGTCATTCCCATTATGCCCCCCTTTTTTTACATGCTTTTTATTGAAACGAGGATGCCTTTCGAATACATCTCCACGCGATAATCCTTTATGTAACCGTACCTGTCCCTGTAGACATTAGGGATCCTTATCTCCGTCTTATGCCATCCCTTTTTTAAATTACTATACGACGCGCTTGTAAAGGAAAGCTCCGCGCCCTTGGAGAACGTGCAGAAAAGTTTGAACAAAATCCCGTCTGTCCATTCCTGCTTCGTCTGATAATTGATCTTGAACATATAACCTTCGGATTTCCGGATTTTAGATATATTTTCCATAAAAGAGCTGGCTGCCAGGCAGAGATCAGACCCTATAAAAAATAACACCAACATTCCTATTAAGAAATTCCGCATCCTGCGCATTTTCTGTTTTAACCTCGTAGGTTGCGGCTTGCCGCAACCTACGAGGTTGGGATAGTAACTCAATAACCGGTCTTTATGCCTAACAATATCCCCTTGCAGTATAGTTCTATCCTGTATTCCCTTAAAGATCCGTATCTTTTTTTTATAACCTCCGGGATTGCCACCTCTGTTTTGTGCCAACCCCTGGGTATATTATTAAGAGACGCGCTTGTAAACGCAATCTCGCCTTCGTTGAATTTGCAGCATGCCTTAAAGATAAGGCCGTCTGTCCATTCGTCGTGCGTCTGGTAATTTATCAGCATTATATAACTGCCCATCCTGTTCACTTTCATTACGCTCTTTATCTCCGCGGAAGCATTGGAAAAACTATCCGAAGCAGAACACAATAAAACAACAGCCGCGCACGCTGATATTATAGCGCCTTTAATTGTCATAAAGAGCTCCCTTATTTTAAACCCTGAAAACCGCTTACTTCGGTATAACAAAAATAAATCTGGATCCCTTGCCTGTTTCGCTCTCCACCCTTACGCGGCCTTTATGCAGGACTATGATATCCTTTGCTATAGGCAGGCCCAGGCCAGTGCCTTCTTTTTTTTCAGCTACCACCCTGACAAATTTATCAAAAATCTTATCCGTCTGGTCTTCAGGTATGCCAGGGCCTGTATCCTGTATCTCCACCTGCGCCTCTCCCTCAAGATCTATTATCCTTACAGTCACATTGCCCCTATCCGTAAATTTCACTGCATTGCCTATAAAATTCACAAAGACCTGCGTTAATTTATCCCTGTCAGCCTTAACAATAACCTGTTTAGAGGGAAATTCCCTGACAATGCCTATCTTTTTGCTGGCTGCCAGAGTCTCAAACGTCTTCGCGGTCTCTTCTGCCAGCTTTACTATGTCAAGACACTCTTTATTTAGCTCCATTTTCCCTGATTCTATCTTGGAAAGGTCCAGGAGGTCATTGACCAGCCTGGAAAGCCTGCTTATGACCCTGAATATATCTCCCATTATCTCTTTCTGCTTGGGATGGACTTCTCCCGCGAATCCCTTGTCAATGTTATCCAGATTTCCCTTTATTATGGTAAGCGGCGTCCTTAATTCGTGCACCACGTTAGCCACAAAATCAGACTTCATCCTGTCCAGCTCCATCAGCTTGGCGTTTGTCTTTTCAAGTTCCTCTTTTCTTAACGCGATCTCCTTCTGGAGCCTGGCGCGTTCCAGCATGGACCTGAATTCAGCTATGGTCTTTCGTATCATGAAAGGCACCGCGTCCTCGTAATTTTCCCTCTTCGGCAGGTAATCCAGCGCCCCTTCCTTTATGAGCTGCGCAGCCACTATTTCATCGCCCTGGCCTGTTACCATGACAACAGGCACCTCTATATTTTTCCGCTTGATCTCCGCCAGTATTTCCATACCCCCCATTTTAGGGAGGTTATAATCCAGAAGCGCGATATCATAGGTATTATTTTCCATGCTCAAGAGCGCCTCTTCGCCGGAGACTACGTGCGTCACCTCATAATCAAAAGCGCTGTCTTTCTGCAGTCTTTTCTTAACCACAAGCGCGTCCGTAGGATTATCCTCCACTATCAGTACCTTTAATTTTTCTTTTGACATATTTTTTTGGTGCCTGGCACTATTTTAAAATAGTGCCAGGCACCAATTACGTTTTAGGAAGCGTGAAATAAAACACGCTGCCTGCGCCCGGCTCTGATTCTACCCAGATCTTTCCGCCGTGATTCTCCACTATCTTTTTTACAATGGTAAGGCCTGCGCCTGTCCCCTCGTATTCTCCGCCCTTGGCGTGCAATCTCTGGAATATCTGGAATATCCTATCGTAATACTGTTTCTCAATGCCTATCCCGTTATCCTTCACGTAGAATTCGTAAAAATCCTTTTTATCAGACCAGCCTATATCTATAACAGGCTGTTTATCCTTCCGGGTATATTTTATCGCGTTTGAAACAAGATTGGAAAAAACCTCTGTTATTCGGATCCTGTCGCAGGAAACCTTTGGAAAATCAGGTTTGATGTTAAGGTTTACTTTTTTCTCCTCGAGCGCGTACACCAGATTTTTCCTGACATCTGAAAGCGCCTCATTAAGGTCTATATTGGGTTCTACGTTCTTTATCCTTCCTATGCGCGAGAGGTTCAGCAGGTCTTCTATCAGCCTCCCCATCCTGGCGCTTGAATCAGATATTGTTTTAAGGTATTCCTTGCCTTCGGTATCCAGCTTTCCGGAATATTCTTCCAATAGAAGCTTAGTAAACGCCTTCACGCCTCTAAGCGGTTCTTTTAAATCGTGCGAAACTATATAGGTAAAATCATCCAGTTCTTTGTTTGTCCTTCCAAGCGCTTCATTGGCCTCAGCCAATTGAAGAGTCCTCTCCTTTACCTTATTCTCAAGATTGGTGTAAAGGCCTTTTAGCTCGCCAGCCATGCTGTTAAACCCCTCTGCCAGCTCCTCTATCTCATCGCCTGTCTTTATGCTAAGCCTGTGGTCAAGATTGCCCCTGCCTATTAAATCAGCGCCGTCATGCAATTTCTGTATGGGGCCTGTTATAGACCTCATCGTGTAGAATACCACAAACATTGATATAAAAGCCACGGCCGCCATTATAATGAATATCAGGGTGTTTACAGTGGCTATCCTGTTCCTGATGTCTATTTTATTTTTTTCTATCTGTTTGAGCTCGTCATCTGTGGCATTCTGCAGGCTCAATTTCAATGCATCCTGCAATTTCACGAGGTTCCATCCTTTTTCTTTAATAATCTTATCGTGGTTGTCCATAACCCCGAGTATCGCGGAATTATACCTGTCCAGGCCTGTCTCTATGTCGTTTAAATAAGCGATTTCCTTATCTGAACCCGCGAGATTCCTGCATACGTTCACATACTTCTTCATATTAAAATATGACTCTGAATAAAGGTCTTTGTATGTCTTTTCCTGATCATAGAGGTAATTTACAGCCATCCTTTCAGCGTCGGATATGCCGGAACTGAGCCTGGCCAGCGCCCATTTTACAGGGATCAATCTGGACGACACTATTTCAGGGCCCCTGGCTTCTTTTATCAGGATATCATTAGCCCCAGACAATTCTCTTATCCTTTTTTCCAGATCTGACTTTATGAACGCTATGTCTTCATTGCCTTTTTCCCTCTTATTGAACAGTTCCATGTCAGAATCTATATTCTTCGCGATCCCTTCATCCGCGTCCATGATAGTCTTTAAAATTTTATCTCTGCCTCTAAGCCTGGCGTGCACCTCATAATCCTTGAACTCCTTTTCAATTGTCCGCCTCAATTCATAATACGAATCCCTGTAGCCGCTCTCGCCTGTAAGTATATATTTGCCGCTCATCCTCCACGACTCCGCGATGTCCTTCTCTATCTTGGAGATATTGTGGACCGCCGGGATATCTTCTGTGAGCGTAGCCCCTATCCCCAGCCTGGAGGATATCCTGGCCTTTCTTAAATTTATTATCCTGTCCAACGCGTCCATCAAGTCTTTTTCCCTGGCGAAAAGGGAATCCAGCTGTGAGCCGGAGCCGTCTTTGACCTTTATGATTGTCTCCGCATATGACCTTAAATCTTTTGATAACTCAAGGAGCCCCGAGGCTACTATGCGCTCGCTTTCGGAAAACGAATATCCGTGATAATTCTTATAATCCTTTATATACCTGTCGAGTTCAGCAATATCGTCCATAAAAAGCGCCTGATCGCCCGGCCTGGCTGAAAGCGCGTACTGCATAAGGCTGTCCAGGATACCCGAAACCTTTGATTTTGCGTCTACGAGAAGCTGGGACGCCGGCATGTGCTGGGCGCTTACCAGAAGAAAGTCTTTTTCAGAAAGCATTTTCTTCTCTTCAAAATCAAAAAGCTTGTAAAGGCCGTCCCTGTATTTTATCTCCACCCCGGCCGCGTTCCTAACCGCTTCCCTGGCCTCGGAAATAGCCTTGAAAATCGATTCCGACGTGTTATTTATACCTCCGGCCAGCTCTTTCGTCTTCTCGAAAAGCGTCCTTTCTTCATCATCCGCGATATAATTCTTAAGCCTCGCCATGTCCACCTGCATTTCCTTATACGAGCGGGCGTAGTTTAGCCTGAAATTTTCGTTCGAGGTTATGAGGAAATTATTCAATTCCGAAAGCATGTCTTCCGCTGATATGGCAGTCTGGTAGACGGCCCTTGAGGCAGGAAGCTCTTTTGAGAAAACCTGGTCCAGGCCTTTATATATCTGACGGAGACTGTAGATGGAAAGCGCGCCCAGAAGTATCACAAGGAGGAATACTGTGAAGAAACTCAGGCCTATCTTTCTTGATATGCGCATAAATGGATTATATCACACTGTATATCCCGCGCGCAAGCCAGAAACAACTTTACATTGAGACATTGTCTCAATGTAAAGTTGCCAGAGTTATTGGTTAAGATAAGTGATTTTATATACGGTAAAATCTGGATTGGAATAAACCCTGGAAAGATTGTTTTTATATTTATCCGCAAAAGGACGCAGGTAGGCTCGATCAGTATCAAAAGGTTCCCCGGCAATAAGATAGGCCGCGTTTATATCTCTAAAATACCTCCACAGGTCTCTCGCATCCTGCGGGCAATAATACACAGAAGCCTGCCTTCCTGTATAAAGCGCCAGGGCCCTTGGTTTTTTAAATATAAGGACATCGCTTTTTTGAGTGTTATTTTTTATATAATCAAAAAGCTCTATGGTCTCTTTTTTTGCCACCCCTTCAGGCATGGGCCCGAAATTCATCCTGGAATATTTGCCGGCGTAAGAGATTAAAAAAACCGCTGTCATTGCGATAAAGATCAGATACCCGGCCTTCCTTCTCTTTAAAGCAATTGTCTCTATCCCGGTAAACATATAAAACACATAAAGGGGGATTACGGGGATAAGGTACCTATGCCCTGCCATTTGCACGCTGACAGCCAGCGTATACAAAACAACGAATATCTCAAACAATGTTACCTTTTGCCTGATCCTGGCCACATACCCGTATATGGCGAACATGCTGGCAATCGCAAATAAAACCCCGCGAAGGGCCTTGCTATACCCATTATCAAAAATTATGGAAAAACCCCTGATATGTTGAAATAAATTGCGAGCGATGACCTTGTAATCAATTACAAACATGTCAAAATAGCTGGTATCGCTGTGCAGGAATTTACCCTGCAATATAACAAAAAAAACAAACACCGATAACGCTATTATGCTGAATCTGGTAACCTTTTTATATCTTATGACGCTGTATATAATAAATGACAATGGGATGACAAGGCCTATGCTCCTTGTCCCGTAGCAAAGATACATCAGAAAACCGGCGATGACAGAGTATCCCAAATGCGATTTCTCTGACCCGATAGATTCGCATAATCTATGTATAAATAAAAAACTGAGGTAGAGAAGAAAAATAAAAGGTATATCGGATGCTATATTGTCCTTAAAATCCCAGAAATATGGGCATAACCCGAGGATTAAAATCATCGCGGCCATATATTTAAACCGGATCTCTTTCCTGAAAATCAAAAAAAATGCGGCCAGGAATGCGAGGAACATCAGTATGATCTCTATTTTCAGGGCTGTTAAATTCAGGCCATAAAACCTGTATACGGGGGATAATAAAATAGGGAAAACAGGGGGATACGTCCGGGGGCCTACGAAAACATTGAAAGGATTATAGATATAGCCCGTGTCTTTATAAGAAATGCCCTCCGCGATATTCTTGGCATGATGGATATACATCCCAAAATCGTCTCCCCAGTCATGCCCTTCTCTGATAGTGAGGCCGTAGAATAACCCCACCATCAATATAACTATGCTTATAATAACGACATGCCTCATATCGCGTATTCCAGGAAATACCTTGCCAGCGCCTTTAACTGCCTTGCGTCAATATTGAATAAGACGGATTTTATCGCGTTGAACACAATAACAGGGTTTCGCAGGTATCTTTTAAGAATCTGCCTCTTGAACTCGTATAAGTCATTCTTGGTCCTGGCCCAGGGCA
Organism: Candidatus Omnitrophota bacterium; assembly: GCA_030691625.1. GTDB lineage: Bacteria > Omnitrophota > Gorgyraeia > Gorgyraeales > Gorgyraeaceae > UBA10183. The sequence continues at coordinate 8,111 of JAUYDX010000017.1, forward strand.
GCTGTATCCATGCGTCATTATTTTTAACGCTCCAGTCATCGCGCAGTATGCCTGATGCCTTGGCCTGATTATAAACAGCTGTATCAGGCAATGGATACATGACTGAGACATTGATCGCCGTAGGCCTTGCCCGCAAAAGTAATTCCTCTGTCTTAGCTATAGATTCAGGCGTTTCGCCTGGATAGCCGATAAGGACATCTGCGTAACACTGGAGCCCTGCTTTCTTCGCGAGGGTTATTGCCCTGTAGTTCATATCCACGGTTGTCCGCTTGTTCATAGCGTCCAGGATATCCTGGGAACCTGATTCTACGCCGTAAACAATGCTTTTAACGCCTGATTCTTTCATGGCGGCCAGTAATTCCTCGTCAATCCCATCCACCCTCGCCCTTACCTTAAACTCCATTCCAAGCTCTGAGTTTTTTATCATCCCTAATACGCGCAGGCACCTGGCCTTGTCATACGCAAATATGTCATCCATTATATGAACGCTTCTCGTCCCCATAGAACGCATAGCTGTAAGTTCCGCGATAATATTTTCGGGAGAGCGCATCCTGAATTTCTTGCACACCTTGAAACAAAAATTGCAGTTATATGGACAGCCCCTTGAAGTGATGATCACATCTGTAGTGCCCCTGGTCCCTATCCTCCAGTATGTCTTTTTCGCGTACGCGTCGCTAAGAAGTTCCCTTGCAGGAAACAGCGCCCTGTCTAAATCCATTTCAGGTGAGGCATCCGGGTTATGGACAACCCTATCCCCGTCCCTGTAACTGAGCCCATTTACAGATTTAAAATCCTTGCGCCCGCCTATGCATTGCGCGAGTTTCACTATGCTATTCTCTGCCTCTCCCCTTAAAACATAATCGCATCCGGAAAAATCCTCCAATACCTCCTGGGGCCTTATGCTCGCGTGCGGGCCTCCTATAAGGATCCTGCCTTTAAATCCAGCTGACACCATCTGGTTCACCAGTTCGTAAGCCTGGGGAAGGGTGTTCGCGAATATAGGCAGGCCTATAAGATCAGGCGAATAATCCTTTAATTTTTCCAGCATGTCAGGGTTGGATAAATTACCGTGGTCTTTATCTATAACCAGGACATCGTTTCCAGACTGCTTTAAAGATGCGCCTATATACAATAAAGAGATCGGGGGATTGCACCCCTGCGCGCTCATTTTGGTATAAGGATATAATAACGCTATCTTCATTGTTTTGGGATTATGTTAAGTTTACTAAAGGCCTCTTCCGCGAGGATCCTGTAAACCTTTGGTTTAAAGTGGCCGCTGTGCTCTGTTGCCATATTTTCAAGCCCAGGGAAATTATACCTGTAAGCAGGCTCCGGGTCAATAAGCGTCACGGATAACTCATTAGCAAGGGAAACTATATAATCCCTGAATTCCTTTGTGGGCACGGTCATAAATACCCAGACAGGCGTTATGCCTTTACTTTTAAGAAAACGCGTATTCTCTTTTATAATCGGGGTCAGGCCTTCTATCCTCTCGCTGAACGGATGCGTATTTTCATATTCGATATTCTTGTCTGTATAACACCCAAACCCGAGTTCTTTATGCAGGAGCTTGTCAAATATATTTTCTTTCAGCCATTTGGAAAACGCTGAATACCTGAACATGGAACGTATCCTGTAATCCTTTAAAAATCTCTCTTTTTCCTGTTCTGATATATTACGCATCCTGTTTATATCCCTTTCGAACCACAATAATATGGCGTATTCGGGATTATATCTCTCGCACTCTATCTTCATCCTGTTCAGGATCTGTTCCACCCCGTAACCCGGCACGCCTCCGTTAAGCACATTATAGTTCAATCCTCTGGATTTAAGTATCTCTAGCAGCTGGCCAGAAAATGTCTCTGAATCCAGGACCCCTTCGCCCCAGGTATAAGAATCTCCTCCGCAGTATATTGAAGGAAAGGCTGGGTTAAAGTCAGAACCAGTAGATCTAAATCCGAATTTATCTACTCTGGAAACAGGGGAGTAAAGCTTCTGGTGGCCGGTTTGATTTTTCTTATACTTCCAGAAAAGGACATTATCCGGCTCTGTGATAAGAGGACTGCCTGCGAAGAACCGAACTACTATCTCTCCTGCGCCAAAAAATAACACCAGGCTTAATACGGAAAGCAGGATGTTCTGGCGCAGTATTTTAGCGCATGTCATATCTGCGTAGCAGGTTCGTCAAAGCCATCTGTCGGAGGTGTATAATCAAAAGGCGGAGGCGGAGGTTCGTACGCCTCTGCCACAGGCACGGGCGCGAGTTTTCCTAAAACGCATATTATATCGTCTTCTGTAAGAAGCGTGACAGGCGAATAAAGCCTGTAGCTTACCTTGATTGGAGAATTCGCGTCAGGTATCTTCCCATTTTTATCGTCTCCGAAATATAGACTGGCATAATTACCTGCGTCCAGCTTAACAGCGTAATCCTTGCTCATAGAGGAGCTTTCCTGGAAATTATTTTTCCTGGCCCATTCCTCGTCCTTTTGGCCTTCATTTACATACGCGTGCAGATCATATATGGAAAAACCCGCATTATTGAGTTCAAATCGCTGGTTTGCCATGCCATTGCTGACGCCTATTATCTCTGTAACAGGGTGCGTATATAAAACCCTGGCCAGTTCCTCTCTTGTAAGCATATCAGAAGGGTTTGTACCTGTGAATACACTGATGCCCTTTTTGTACAAAAGGCTTGTCTTTAATAAATACTGCTCTTGAAGAGAGAGATTAGCATAACCCTGCGGCAGCTGGTTTTGAAGATGCATAGAATTTATTAAAAGATCCGCGAAATTTGTCTTGGTGAGCGGCCTGGCCGGATTATACTGATCCTTAAGGGATTTCGTAATGGCTGGATTCGACAAAAGCATTACGATCTCGCATTTTGTCACTGTGTCATCCTGGCGGCCCATGACCTTATATCCGGCTTTAATCCTCGCTCCGATAGCTGGTATTCTGCCATTTTTATTGTCGCCAAAAACTATCCTGGCATTGTTACAATTATCTAATTTTGGCGTATAATGTTTATCGCCGCCAAGGCTCTGGCTGTAATTTTCCCTTTTATCCCATAGCTCATACCCATTACCTTCATCAACATAAAGAACAGGGTCGTAAACCACTAATTTCTCATTGTGCAAATTAAAGACCTGACTCGCAAGGCCTGTTGAAACCCCCAGATCATCCTCTATGGTTACTGAACTTAGAGTAGCTTTTAATTCTTTTCTTGTAAGAGGGTCATTCGGATTAGTCCCCATGAACGTATCAATGCCCTTTTCAGCAAGCAACCTGGATTCCAGTTCATAGCGCTGTTCGTCTGAAAGCTGGCTAATAACCCCTGGTAGATCCCTGTCAAGCCTTAGGACCTGGGAATATATATCCAGAAATGTCAGTTTGGTTACCGGCTCGTACATAGCTGGTCCGCCTTTTCTGCAATCCCTGGCAGCTTCTTCTAACATGTCATTCGCAGGCTCGCACGGCCCTCTCTCAAGGCATATAACTCCCTCGTTAGCCCTGCAATTAGACTTGCACACGCCCGCAAGAACCTTTGTATCAGGAACTTCCGCATAAACTACACTCGCGATAACAAACGTGCAGATAACTGAAACTACACTCAACATTTGTATCTTTTTCATATTTCCTCCTTGTAATAATAGTGTTCGAGCGAACATATCAACTAAACATTAGTTCTCAGTCGAGAACCTATAACAACCTATAATCCCATATTCACAGCCGGATCTGGCATCGCTTCTTCTGCCCCGCGAACCGGCAATTGATCTTGTTCTAAGCCCTGCCATGCTGTTCGATCCTGTAATTCATTTTGAACTATGCTAATATACCTTAGTAAAACCTCTTCTATTTTGATTGTGGTATTTACAAATTTTCTATACCTTTTTTTTGTGTTTATTTCTTCTAATTTTAGCTTTTTAAAATAATCGTTTTCTTCTTTCAATCTTTTTTTCTCCGGAGTAGTCTTGCTTTTAACAATCTTCTTAATATTGTATGTCACGTTCTTCTTTAACTCTGAAATCTCTCTCTCCATGCCTTCAAGTTTTAATTTGAAACTCCTACGTTCTTCTTTGCATTCTCTAATAAGCCTCTTTAGCGCTGCAGTTAAATCTCTTAAAGTAGCAATTTTTTTTCTCGACCAGTTACCAGCGTATATGCTTCTTAAAAAATCCTTTATGCGCACTGTAAATTGACCGGTTATATTATTCATATCCTTTTCTAACTCATTTATTAAATCTCTAACCATGGCCTTTTCATCGCCAGCTTTACCGGCTAATCCCCTATCTTTATCTATCTCTTTTCCAATCGCAAGGTATAATCCCCTTAATAGAGCTTGCGGCCTTTCTTCTCCCGGATCAGTAAGATGAGCTAATCTGTAAAACACATTGTTTTGCAAAGCTTCAAGTGCTGGAGAAACATCCATGTTAGCAAGGACACCGGTAGTACGGTTTTGTAATTCCGCAAACTTCTTAATTGCCCATCTCGAAAATTCTGAATCCGACATCTTGGGGCTATCAGCATTGCTGGCTAAGTTCTTATCTGCTTTGCCACGAGCGTCATACTCTGGCTCATTTCTCTGGCCTTTCACTCTTGATTCAGTCTTAACATATGCTTCTAATGTCTCATCATCAGCAAATCCCTCTTCTGACTTAACTATTAATAGACCTTTCTCGGTATTATAAATAAAACTTGCGTCATTTATAGATCCTGCAAAAACAGAAGTACCTGGTTTGGGTTCTAATTTTTTAGAGCCATATAATGATGGATAGTTTAGTGTCGGTTCCCCTTTGATAATTTTAAATGCTGCCAGGTATCCGCCGCTATCATTACTTTTCCTGTTAACCCATATTACAATTTCCGCCTTGCCTTCTTTTACAAGTTCTGGTATTACAGCTACTCCGCACCTTGTGCCATCTACCTCTTCCATTCGCATAATATCGAATATCGAGTCTGACTCTGAGGCGGCTACTTCTTCCATTTCTTCGAGCACTGCTCTTTGCCCTACAGGCGCCCTTAAAGAACTGTCATTACTAGCATAATACCCATACGAGACATTGCCTGTTAAAAACACAATGCTAAGCGCAAGCGAAAATCCTTTTACGATATCCTTTTTAAAACTCTCCATTCCAATGTCCTCTTCTCGACAAACAACTTGACACTACAGACATTGTTTCAAGTGTAAAGTTGTTTGGTTATTTATTTTGACTTGATTAATACTTTTAAAATACTTATATAATTGTACCATATTAGCTCTTCAATTGCAAGCTTTTTTTCATTAATCTTTCAGGTGTATATCCACGTAAACAGACAGCATTTCCTGGATCTTTCTGGGAGGTAAGATCACAAAATAGTGGTCTATTATGCAGTGCGCCATTTCGTGGGCAAGTATATTCTCGGTTAACTGGGACTCCACAGTGTAAATAGTGTTTGTCTTGTATATATAAAAGGAAACCGCCTTGTTCGGCTCATTAAAAAATTCCTCGTACACCCTGTCCAGGTCATCCTGGGTCTTGTATACATTAATAGCGACGTGGATCTTGGCAGGGTACATGTCCAGTATCTCCTCTGCCTTGTTAAAGATAGCGTCTAATTTATCAGACAATATATTCTCTATTGAAAGGCCTGATGATCCCCCGTATTTGCGCGGGCTGTAAAAATTGGAAAACCCCAGGCTTACGCGCCTGTTCACCTTTTTCAGATCCACGTCATTGGCATAAAAAACCGTGCAGAATTTTGAAGAAAAAAAGCTCCTGTCCTCCTCCTGGGAATACCCTGTCTTACCGGATAGGACAATAGACAATATAATAAATGGGACAAAAATTATTTTATGTCTCATAATTAATTATTAATATTTAATCTTAAAATATCCCAGCGCCTTTGAGAGGTTCTGCTTGTCTTTTTTCAGCTCGCCTACTATTCTCCTTATATCCTCTCTTAAAAGTATTTCCCTGCTGGAGCTGGCTGAAAGCTCGTCTATGAGCTTATCCAGTTTTTCAGATACATCATTAACTTCCACAAGGCCGAGCTTGAGGTCCTGTGTCATCTTGTTCAGCGCCCCTACCATATTCTGAAACTGGTCTTTCTGCCTGATCTTTAAATCAGCATTCAGCTTGCCTGACCCTATTTCATTTATGTATTTCTCAAACCTGTACATAGG
>JAUYDX010000021.1 GCA_030691625.1 Candidatus Omnitrophota bacterium
CGCTGATAGGCATTGCGCCGTCAGATGAGGTGGTGTACGTTAAATATGGTTTCTTCAAGTCTATTTATATGGGGGCTGAGAAATTATGGACATTGACTTATATAACCTGCAGGGCCTTATGGGCCAGCGTCACAGGAGCGATACCTATGAAGGAATCCATGACAGGCCCCATAGGTATATTCTACATCACAGGCCAGGCAGCGAGACTGGGGATGGTTTATCTCCTCCAGCTTATGGGGGTCTTGAGCGCGTCTCTGGCTATTTTTAATCTTTTGCCTGTTCCGGTGCTGGACGGAGGGCATATTTTATTCCTTATGATAGAGAAGATAAGAAAAAAACCAGTTTCCATTAAGATACAGGAGAATATCACTCAGGTGGGGATGTCGCTTCTGATAATCCTTATGCTTTTTGTTTTTTACAATGATTTTATCAGATTCGGGATTTTTGAGAAGATTTCTAATTTATGGAAAAGATAAATACTAAACAAATAAGGGTCGGGGATGTTAGAATCGGAGGAGGCGCGCCTGTCAGCATTCAGTCTATGACAAAGACTGATACCAGGGATGTATCAGCTACTGTCAGGCAGATTAAAGAACTGGAAAAAGCAGGGTGCGAAATAATAAGGGTGGCTGTGAAGGATTTCCAGGCAGCCGAAGCCATAAAAGACATTAAAAGAAAAATAAAGATACCGCTCGTGGCTGATATACATTTCGATTATCGTCTGGCGCTAATCGCTATTGAAATGGGCGCGGACAAGATACGGCTTAATCCTGGAAATATTTACATAGAAGAGGAGATCAGGGAGGTTGTAAAATCAGCGAAAAAAAGAAAGATACCTATAAGGGTGGGCGCGAATTCAGGTTCTATACCTGTCCAACTTCGCAAGTTGCCCAATGGGGCAACTTGCGAAGTTGGACAGGGTAAAGAAGGAAAGATGGTAAAAAGTGTATTGGATTACATAAAGATATTGGAGAGAATGGATTTTTACGATATAATAGTTTCATTAAAGGCCTCGGATGTTACGAGCACCGTGGAGGCGTACAGGCTCTTTTCAAAAAGATCAAAATACCCTCTTCATCTGGGCGTGACAGCAGCAGGGCCTGTTTCTACAGGCACGGTGAAATCGTCTATAGGTATAGGCGCGCTTCTTCTGGATGGCATAGGGGATACCATAAGGGTTTCATTGACAGGGGATCCTTCGGAAGAGGTGATAGCCGGTAAAAATATTTTACAGGCGCTTAACCTAAGAAATTTCGGGCCTGAAATTATATCGTGCCCTACATGCGGCCGCTGCCAGGTGGATTTGCAAAAAATAGCAGAGCGGATACAACTGCGAATCACGAACAGCGAAAGACGAACTACGAAAATAGCCGGCCTTAAAGTAGCTATTATGGGGTGCGAGGTCAATGGCCCGGGAGAAGCCAAAGAAGCTGATATAGGTATTGCCTGCGGCAAAGGGTCTGGGGTAATATTCAAGAAAGGGAAGATTGTAAAAAGGGTAAAGGAAAAAGATATAACAAGGGAGCTTTTGAAAAACATAACAACTTGACACTATAAACATTGTCACAAGTGTCAAGTTGTTTAGAATTTATGAAATGGAGTAAGTATTTTATACCAACATTGAAAGAGGTACCGAGCGAGGCTGAGGCAGTAAGCCACCGCCTTATGATACGGGCCGGGCTTATCAGGAAACTGGCTTCCGGCGCTTACACATATCTTCCTCTTGGTCTAAGGACGCTGAAAAAAGTAGAAGATATTATCCGCGAAGAAATGGACTCTTCAGGCGCCATAGAGCTTTTCATGCCTTCAATGCAGCCAGTGGAACTGTGGCATGAGTCAGGCAGATTCAAGGCGCTCGGCGAAGACCTTATTACGTATAAAGACAGGCATAATAGAGTCATAGTTTTCGGGCCTACCCATGAAGAAGTAATAACAGACCTTGTTAAAAACCACGTAAATTCTTACAAGCAGCTGCCAATCACCCTTTACCAGATCCAGACTAAATTCAGGGACGAGGTAAGGCCCAGGTTCGGGGTAATACGAAGCCGCGAGTTTATAATGAAGGACGCTTACAGCTTTGATAAGGACTGGGAAGGGCTGGATGAAAGCTATAAAAAGATGTATGAGGCGTATGAAAGGATATTTAAGAGATGCGGGCTTAAGGCGATTGCGGTAGAAGCTGATTCAGGGGTTATGGGTGGCGATGTTTCGCATGAGTTCATGGTATTATCTGAAAGCGGGGAAGATCTTTTGGCGCATTGCACTGCGTGCGGGTATGCAGGGAGCCTTAGCGTGGCAGAAGTAAAGATTGCAGGGCATAAAGCAGAGGGCAAAGAAAAACCATTGCAAGAGGTGGAGACGCCAGGCGTTACCACTATCGAGAAAGTCGGGCACCTGTTAAAGATTAAGCCGGATGAAATGGTAAAAACCCTTATTTACGTGGCAGATGAAAAGCCTGTCGCGGTTTTAATAAGGGGAGATCATGAGGCAAACGAGGCAAAGATCAAGAAATTCCTGAAATGTCAGGCAATGGAGATGGCTAGCGAGGATATTATTAAAAAGGTTACATGCGGGCCAGTAGGGTTTTCAGGACCAAAAGGGTTAGAAGATATAAAGATTATAGCGGATAATTCAATTAAGGGTATGGTAAATTTTGTTACAGGAGCGAATAAGAAAGACAGGCATTTTATAAATACTAATATAGACAGGGATTTTAAGGTGAACGAGTGGGCTGATCTAAGGATGATCACTGACAAGGACCTTTGCCCTAAATGTAATAAAAATATAAAGATAGAACACGCCATAGAAATGGGCCATGTGTTTAAATTAGGCCTTAAATATTCAAAGGCAATGAAGGCAGAGTTCTCTGATGAAGATGGCAAGTTAAAACCCATGGTTATGGGCTGTTACGGTATAGGCGTCAACAGGATCATCGCCATCGCGATAGAGCTTCATAATGATAAAAAAGGCATAATCTGGCCTTTGGCAATAGCGCCTTTCCAGGTTATAATAATCCCTATAAATTACAAAGAGGAAAACGTGAAGGCGGTCGCGGACAATATTTATGAAGAACTGGGCAAGCTAGGCATAGAGGTTCTATTGGATGACAGGGATGAGAGCGCGGGTATAAAATTTAACGACGCAGAGCTGATAGGCATACCAATTTCTGTAGTTATAGGCGACAGAGGCCTTAAAAAAGGCATATTGGAAATCAAGATACGAGAGACCGGCAAGGTTCTTGAAGTTAAAAAAGAAGAGCTTAAAGATAGAATCCCATCGCTATTAATCGCATAATAACCCGCATAAAACAACTTGACACTACAAACATTGTCACAAGTGTCAAGTTGTTGGGGCAGAGAAGAGAGTTTTTATTTGACAGGTAAACGTTTTCGTGGTATACTTTTATGTATAATTTTAAAAAGAATTATAAATATACATAATTGACAAAATAAATAAAGGAGAAGTTATGCGCTTACAGTCTTTTAAGAAGGTTATCGCGATCCTCACCATTCTTACATTTATAGCTACTAATAGCATATATGCGGCGCCTGATTCCAAATCCATATTCAAGAATAAAAAGGTGGATTATGAGAAGCTCAGCACAGAGAACCAGGACGTTGTGGAAAAGAAGAAGTCTGTTCTCAGCGGCGAAGATGCCAGCCAGGCAGAATCCCAGAGAAAAGAGGCGAAGAGGATACTTTCCTCTCATCTTTCAGACCTTTCGCTTATTCACATCCCATCAGAAATCGGAAGGATAACAGAGGTTTATCAAAACCCGAATGCGGAAAATTCTCGGCTTATAGTCCACATACAGGATTTTCATACAAATCCGGAAGCAGAATATAACCTGGCCAAGATACTGGAACTCCTCCTGAATGATTATAAGATGGGGCTTGTGTGTTCAGAAGGCGCTGTGGGCGGGCTTGACACAAAGCAAATCGCCAGCTTTCCAGACTATGCAGCCAGGGAAAAGGTAGGAAAGATATTTGTAAATGCCGGAGAACTGACTGGAGAAGAATATCTTGCCATAACAAAATATCCGGATATACCTATATGGGGCATAGAAACAGAGGATATCTATTTTAAAAATATCATTGATTTTAATAAGATAATGAAGTTTAATCTATCCAGCCAGACCTTTATATCTCAGGCTAAAAAGGCCCTGGACGCGCTGAAACAGAAGATTTACACAAAGGAACTGATAGAACTGGACAATAGAGAGGCTGATTATAAAGCTGAAAAGATAGAGTCTCCTGTTTATATAAATTATCTTCTCGACTTTGCTCCCGTAATAAGCGCACGGGATCGCTCGAAGGATATTAGAGCAGATTATCCGAATATAAGCCTCTTTAAAGAAACCATGGAGGCGGAGAAAAAAATAGACCAGCTCAAGGTCATGAATGAGTCCCAAAGCCTGCTTTTAAATTTACAGTCATCTCTCCTGACAAAATCCCTAAAAGCAGACTCAGACATGCTTATGGCTAATGCCCAGCTTTTTAAAGACCAGAAGATCTCGCCTTTCGCATTCTACAGTTATCTTAAAGATCTTGCCAATAGGCACTTAAAGGACGATTTCAGCGTAAGATATCCGAATCTAAACAGCTTTACCACATACCTCACAAAAGTCAATTCTCTGGATTCCACACAGCTTTTCCTGGAACTGGAAAATCTTAATTTTGAGATAAAACAGGCGCTTTCAAAGACCGAGGAGCAGAAGACCCTTGTTAAAGCTTTACGCAATATAGATTTCTTAGAAGGATTTTTTAACCTGAAGGTCTCAAACGAAGAATTAGATTATTACCTAAATAATAGAGATTCCCATAAAGTCGTGTTCTTTGAGTCTTTTCTAAAGCCAGCCCTAAAAAAATATAATATAGATACCTTTATAAATTACAGCCCTTCTCTCATAGACTCTCATTTAACAGAGCTTGAGGAATTCTACAAGGTGGTAAAAGACCGTGATGTGGCAATGGTGGATAATTCGGTTTCCGAAATAGAAAAACGCGGTTCAAAGGTAAGCGCATTAATAGCAGGCGGATTTCATACCAAGGGTATAACTAAACTTTTAAAAGAAAAAGGTTATTCCTATATAGTAGTTTCCCCGTATTCCAAAACAGATATAGATGAGGAAAATTATCATTTTTTATTGACAGGCCAGCGCAAGCCAATAGAAGAACTCCTGAATCAGCTTGATTCAAAAAAGATATTAAATAAATTAACGCCTGCTTTAAGGGTTATACTTAGTTCAAATATGAAGACTTTGGAGGATTGGAATAATGGACCAGATGGCGCTATAAAGCTTTCAAGACTTATAGGGGTGGGTTTAGAATCTCTTCAGATACAGTCTTTATTAGTAAGAGGGGCTATAGCTCTCATTTTGTGCGAAATTGAACAGGGCAGGATGCCTGTCACTAACTGGGCTGATTGCCCAATTAATATGGAAATATGGACTTTGCCTGGAATAGAGGGGCAACCACGGAAAGGTTTTGCGAGTTATTATATCAAAGGTTTGCCTGAGAAACATTTAGAAATTAATGATAGGGGATATAAGCCTATTACGGTTGACAAATTTCCAAAGGGGTTGGAGTTATTCGGAAAAATTTCTGCGATGCCTGAAGAAGCAAAGAATGTTCCGCTAACAACCCGCGAAATCGCTATGTCCGCGCCACAGGCTAAAAGATTTGAAAAAACCACAGAGATGCTTAATCTCGAACCAAAACGTATTAAGACGATAACCAATCCTTCAGCGCTGGCAGATAAGTCTGCGCTTGGGTCGGGCGCAGGGGTTAAGGTTGAATTTTTGTTTTCTCATCTTAATACAGCTGCTTTGAGCACGCTCACAAATATGGTATCGGCAGACGATTCAGTAATCGCTTTTGTGGCAGGAAAGGTTTTAAGCGCTGGCGGAGAGGAAAGAACCCGGTATAAAACTGTATTTAATGCATGGAGGGGGAATCTTGGAAGGACAGACCGGGACGCATATCCGATCAGGCTTATCAGCAGCGCTATAGAACATCCAGAAGCGTGGAAGGATTTCATAGATTCGGTCGAAGGGAATTCAGAAAACGGCGCGCAGGTCGTAAAAAGGACAAAAGAGGTATTTGACGAGGCCGCTAAAGGCACACCTGGTTATGCTACCACAGCTATAGACGGGTATAAATTAAAAGAAGTGCCTGATAGCGATAAGATAGATTTGACTACGATAGACAGGAGGACGCTAAAAGTTACCATGCCTAGCCATCGTTTTGCGCCAAAAGATAAAAAGCCTACGTACGCCGCTTTACTGGGAGGAGCAGGCAGAAGGTATATAGATTCGTTAGTCAGGGAGCCGGAAACCGTAAGAAAAATGAAACAAGTTCTTGGTCCAGCCCTGGCAGGATTCGTAAGTGATTTTAAATCCAGCCTTCCTGTGGGAGATACCGGGATGACTAATCTGGAGCTCCAGTTAGGCCGTAATGACAACATAGGCCCTATAGTAGTGGCGATGGCCGCTCATAATAATCATAATGAGGCCGTGGGATTTATAAAAGCAGTAACTGACAAGCTGTCCAGCCGCGGATTAGGAAGTTCGCCCAGAGTGCTGTCCTTTATCCAGCCTATAGTGCCCAGGCGCGTGCCTGCAGGCAGAGACTTTAATAATTTTTTTAATAGAGATAAAGAAAGCGCAAAAGGCATAAAGGATCCGAAGACGGTAGAAGAATACGCTAACGAGCATCAGGGAGAGATAGCGCTTGATAACGAGGGCAGACCGATCTTCGGGCCTGAAAATCACTGGGATTTTACAAAGTATTTTATGCAGAATGGTATTTTCCTGGATTTGCTGGAAGCCTCGATGGATGAAGACGGCCAGGTCCGTGACGTTATTTTAAGAGAGGCTAACCAGGATGATTTAGGCGTGACATTAGGAGAAAACAGGCCTTTTGAAGTCGCGGTTAATAAATTGCTGGATGAGATGCAGGGAAAAGACGGGTTATACGAATTTTTAGATTCCATAGAAGAGATGGGCGATGAGGAATGGACGCGATACAGACAGACTCCTGAATTCAGGGCAAGGCTTCTTAAGGTAAAAGGAGCGATTATAGAAGGGGGCCTTTCTATCGGATACGGAACAGGCGGCGGTATCTTTAATTACGAAGGCAGCACATTGGTAGCCGAGAAAGCCAATATCGTGGGGCATTTTCCGCCTACAACTATTCAAAATTCGAATTCAATAACCAAGAGTTTGCTTGCGGACGCATTGATGTGCGGGTTAAGGCCTAAGGATATAACGGCTATGATTGAGACAAGAAAAGCCAATGGCGGGAACCTCTCCGGCGAACAAAAAGCGAGGTTAGTTGAAGGGGTGCAGGAAGCAGAGAGGCTGTACGTGCCGATCCGCCAGCAGATAAAAATATCCAATGGCATACCGATCCAGGGCACAGAGAGGGATATACACGGGCCTCTGGGCAGGGCTTACGGCCTCCTGGAACTGGTGGGCCACTCTGTACTTACCTATAGGAGCATGATGAGCGAGGCTGATAAAGAGTTATTATCAGGCCTGATTGATTTTGAAGAACATCAAAGATTAGAGACAGATATCACCAGAGATCTGGTATTTGTTCCTGAAAAACATCTCGATCAATGGCGCGAAGGAAAAAGGTCAGCTTTATCCATTATGAAATTTTTAGGCTATAGGGTAGAACCCCCTGTCCGCGACCCCGGGGATATTCTGGCAGGGATACAAGATAAAACACCGCTAAATTTTCTGAAGGCTTTAGAGGCGGAAGGTTATTATCTTAATGATTCTGATTTACCAGTAGTCAGCGGTTTTATGCATACTAAAGGCATAGCCATTGCGTCGAATGCAGCAGGCAGTGTCAGCACTAATGAGCGGGTGTCCAAAAACCAGCAGCAGGTTGGTGAATCTCTATAATAATAGCAATGTCTGACAGAGTAGTTAGATTAGTAATATTTGTAATGTTTTTGGGCATAAAAAAGCAATCAAACACGTACCCTTATATATAATCATTTTTACGTTTCCGCCGCAACATAACCAAAGTTGACACTTCTGTCCCGGACAGAAGTGTCAACTAAGCAATACGCATGCCTAGTTCACAAATAACTTGATAACGGCGCATGATTTTGATATGCTGAGAGCGCTGGTGAAATTTTGAGGATTTTGTATGAAACAGGAAGAAAGATTAAAATCTATATTAGCGGGGCTTCGCAGTGTTATTTCTCAGCTGGATAATGAGGTTTTTAGAAAGACGCTGGATGAGGTAGAGGCTATAAATCCTAAATGGGCAAGGACAGGTTTTGATAAATCAGATAAAAAAGAGCCGAGCCGCTTTGGCTGGACGCTTGAAAATTTAATATGGATACTCAGGAATCCTGACAAATTACAGCAGGTGCTTAATGACGCTGAAGAGATACGGCTAAAATATAAATATGTGATTTTCTGCGGAATGGGCGGGTCTGGCTTAAGCGTGCAAACCGTCAAGACTACATTCGGAGAACCCAGGAACCTTAAAATCTACAGCCTCAGGACAACTGATCCTGCTGTGATAAAAGATATCCTTGATGAAATAGCTCGGGAAGAAGGTTCTCTGGAAGCAGCGCTTAAAGCTACGCTCGTGATTCCTATCAGTAAATCCGGCAAGACCGAAGAAACAGTTTCGCATAAAAGATATGCCGAGGACCTTTTTAAAAAGATTGGAAGCGACATAAAAAATCATCTGTGGGTTGTGACTGATAAGGGTTCTCCGATGGATACAGGTGTTTATAAACAAAGAGAAATCCAGCTTAATGGCAAAGGGGATATAGGAGGCAGATTTACTGCTCCTACGACCAATATATTCCTTCTTCCTTTGGCGCTTGTTGCGCCTGGTAAGTTGAAAGCGGTTCTTGAAAAAGCAAAGGCCATGAATGAATCAGGGGATATAAATAAGGATATATTTGTAAAGCTGGGCGCCTATCTTTATATGATGGCAGGAGAGGAGAAAAAGGACAAGGTGACTTTCATGGTCCCTAAAGAACTCCGGGATCTGCCTATGTGGTCAGAACAGCTAGTGGAGGAGTCTCTGGGCAAGGATGGAAAAGGCGTGACTATATTTTATGGGGAGGATATTACAAAAGACTCATTGAAGGACGTGAAAGAAAATGACAGGGTATTTTTAAGGGTGAATATAGGTGGCAGAAAAACAAATGATAAACTATGGAGCGAACTTCAGAAAAATAGATACCCTGTATTTGAGATAGACGTGGATAGCGTAGATTCAATCGGCGGCTTGATGCTTGGGTTTCAAAGGGCTGTGGCAGTAGTAGGGTATCTTTGGAATATCTGTTTTGTGAATCAGCCTGCTGTGGAAGGGTATAAAGAAGGCACAAGAGAGGTGATGAGGGGTTTAAAGCCTGGTCAGAAGGTAGAGGTTCCCTCAGACTGGAAAAGCGTTTCATTCAGGAGATTAAACTTGTATTACGACAGGTTAATAAAAGCCGGGGCTATTACCGAGAGAGAATTAGAGGCTGAGGTTGAAAATCTTGGCGCTGGTATGGACAATGCCCCAGCAGTGTATGCGGCTATTATAAAAATATTAAAGGCAAGGCCAGGGTTTGAGGCAAAAGAGCTTACAAGTTACGGCAGGATGACAAAAGGCATGAAAGCTGTTTTACAAAAGGCCAGGACAAATATATTTACAAATTTTCTTAAAATGGCTTCCAAGTTAGGCGAAGGCCCGGATAAAAACCATTCTTATCACCAGAATATAGAAGCTGGCAAGGATATGTGGCTTTCCACTTATTTCATGCCTTTAAAGATAGAGCAGCCAGAGGCGCTGGAATATGATGATAATTTAATAAGGGCCCAGACTATCGGCACGGTTAATTCCATAGTAAAAAGAGGCCGCAAGGTAGTGCTTATTACCTTTAACTCTACGACTCAAGAAGCTGAAGCAGACATATGCTTATTCTTTAAAGCAGTTAAGAGCTATCTGTAAAACAACTTTACATTGAGACATTGTCACAGTGTAAAGTTGTTTGAAGATGGGAGCTGGGCTCTCATAGTTGTAAAAACCCTTGAAAAGGGTTATTTTTTAGGCGGGTTATGATAAAGTTTAAAAAGGATTATAATAAATCCAGAAATATCTACCGAGTTATACAGGAACCCGTTAATAAAGTCTAATATTATGAGAAAGACAGCTTCTATTATAGTAATTATAATTTTTATATACCAGGAGATTGGATTTGGATCTCAGGGGGAAGGCTTGCTTAGGCCTGTATTACAATGCAGCGGGGCAGCCAAAGAGCTTATGCGCCCGTCTGTTGAGAGTCCAGAATACCAGGTAATGCTAAGAGCAATGAAGCAATTGATAGAAGAAGACCTGAACAGTCCTGGGTATAATAATGCTTATAGTTATATACGCGGCATTGCTGAAAATGAATTAAGAGAATTTGATGCCGGCCGCGCAGATGATGCGATATTGGAGATAAAGAAATGGCTGATAAAAGCTTCCTTTTCACCAGCTGTTAGGAAAAGAATAAGGCGGATGATGCTGAATCAATCGAGGGAATACTTTGATTTGGTCAATGGTTTTGGCGCCATTGCCTATAATGCGGATATTGACCAGATGGAAGATTTGATACCGCGCGAAGAGATACACGAAGACATTTTCTTTGCCAGCAAACAGGCAGTAGATACCCTGGAAGAAATGGGTGAGATAGGGGCTGTTTCTGAGCTGCTTGCGCTTACCAGGAGAGGATTGGAATCGCATAAAGAAAAAGTGGACATGGAAGTGATGCAGAAGCGTGTGGATAACGCCAGGAAACAGCAGAACGAAGATGATGAACGCAGATATAATATTATATTATCGAGTAATTTTGAGGCTATCCGCAGATGGATGTCTATGGAAAATATGCTTTTGAAGTGTATAAGCAATCTGGGATTGCGCGCTGGAGACACTCGAGCTGAGTTTAGAGAGGCTCAGTCTTTCTTAAGCGAGGTTATGTTAGATTATAAGGCTAGGGGAGAGGCGTATTATTGGGTTAGAAAGGAAGCTGCCTGTCGTTTACATGATTATACTACGGAAGAGGCGATAGCGGCTTTAAACCTTGCCAGAGATAAAACCAGGCCTGAAGGACAGGCCCCGCATCCTTCCACTGTCTTTGTCTCTATGAATCTAGAGGCGGCTAATCCAAACGCCTTGACAATAGGTCTGGACGCAGGCATGAGCCTTTTACATATTCAGCGCGTAAGAGCGGAGAAAGAGGTCATTGCTAATCCCGGGAAGTTTGATTTTGAGCAAAAGCAATACCGATTCGTCCGCTTATTAGGCGCATTGGATGCCTTGAGGCGCGAAGATGTAAATAATGATATAAGAATAAGAATAATGGAACGTATTGCCGGTATCAGAAGCGATGAAGCGGCATTTGGCGCTAATTTTTTATTGGACGCCATGGAAGAAATGGTAAAGGGCCAGCGCAATAAATATGCCAGGATATTTACAAGCGACAGAATCGCTAAGGAATTAGAAGATCCGCGCATACGCCAGGCTGCCCTGAAGGTAATCTCCAGGATAGCCAGGACGCTTTTGCCAAGACTTGAAGCGAAGAATGCGTTGTTAGCCAGAGAATTATCTAAAGATATTGGTTTTTTGGATAGAGTTTCGCAAGGAAGAGATGTATATGATATGGAAAGGTTTAGGAAGATTGGCAGGAAATTACATGTGACTTTAGGAAATCTGCACCGCCTCGATGAATTTAAGAGCTTTGATCAAGGAGAGGAATATCTGAATTTTAACCGCAATGTGGTTATCGGTTCTGGCGGAGGCGCGTCAGTATCCATGTCCGGAGTAATTGACCGCATCACTACTGATCCTGCTTTAGCTATTATCGGCGCTACAGATAACGGTGGGGCTACACTACTGGTGAGGTCATTCGAGGCAGTTCAGAATGGCATCTTTGTAGGTGGTTTTGGCGACCATATACGTTTTATGTACGAGGCTGCGGTGTTAGAAGGGGCTCCAGGGGCATTGATGATTAGAGACATTTTGAATCACCGTTTCGGCCAGGGGACCAAAACTTTAGTAGAGGAAATAAAGGCTCAGTATCCTGATAAGCTTAAGAAGGCCAGGCAATCAGGTCCTAAAGAAGAAGAGAGGTTTGAGGAAGTTTATAAGAAATTATTAGAGGCTGCCGCTAAGGTAGACGTGGCAGGGTTGAGCGGAGATTTTAACAGCGTTAAGAACATGATCTTGGAAGGTCTTATGTATCAGACCGAAGGCATAGGCGGGGAACTGATGAATCCAGATGGTATCTATGCGGCCTTTGAGGCTTTCCGGCGCCTGGTTGGCGCAAAGTCAATGGCTATTCCTGATATTCCTATTGGCAATGAGATAATTGTCAGGGCGGCTGACGGCGAAGAATATATCGGCCAATCTTATTATTCGCATACCCCAAGGGGATTCAGCAGGGGCCGCCAGCGCGCGACTTTAAGGATCACTGATGTTAGTAATTATTATCCGGAGGTGGCTATCCGGAGCCGTATTATGGGAGTTGTAAGCCGTGCGAAATTATTGCTGTTCGGCCTGGGGAGTTGGGCGACAAGCGTAGGCATATTATTTAAGAATAGGGCATTAGTCAGCGCTGTTGCGGATAATACGAGCGCCGATAAAACATTAATCACTAATCCTGTATGCGATGATGAGACGCGTGGCATGACGTGGCGGGAGTCCACAGTGAATTTCTTAGAGTATCTGATGGGGCGTTCTTTAGGAGACGTATTTAATCGCGTACTGGCAAATGCCAATCGCAACCTGGACAGGCTGATTTTAACTGCCAGGCCGCATCTGGGGACAGTAAGGCAGGTTTATGACGGCTATTTTGGCGGATATGCGGGCGAGAATACTCCTATGCAAGAAGATATTGCCTATTTAAAGCAAAAGAATGTGCAGGTTTTAGCAGGCTTGGATATGGTCTCGGTGAAACTTTCTCCGATGAGGATGAATCCTGATCTATATAATGCAACTATCCAGTATGTGCCAGAGCGCTTTGCCGAAGGATTATGGAGTTTAATGAGCGATACGGCAAAAGAGTCGCTTGGCACTAAAAGCGAAATAGAGCTGATAAAAAGAAAAGATGAAATAGAAAGATTATTGCGCGGGAAGGGACTTACCTTGCTGGACTTGGGCCTGGAGCAGATTCATGAAGTTATTTTTAATCCCGTATTAGTTAGAGAACTCAGTGAATGGTTGAACGAAGGCAAGGTTCCAGTTTGGATAGAGGATAAAGATGCCAGGGAAACCATATTTCAGTTTATAGTCAAAAAAGCAGCGGAACGTTCTACTGGACATGTTCTTGCAGGCACTTCGACAAGTATAAGATTAGGGGAAGAGATGACAATTACAAGGATTCGCGATAAAGATGTTAAGATTAAATTCCTTAATCCGCAGGAAACGGACGAAAACCTCCCGGGGTCGCGCGTCTCCCTAGGTGAAAACATAGAAGACTTGCGCAATGAAGAATTGCACCGCTTAGGTGTTATACGCGGCTATTCGGATGGACAAAATGATATATTAATACTTCTTCCTTATGATTTATTAGAGGCAGGAGATACGCCTGAAAATAGGATAAGACGTATATCAGCCGCGCTGTCTTTTCAATTGAAAAAGGCTGAATATCTGTTAACTAACAATTTTAATGATGAGGCCTTTGCGCATAATAAAGCCCTCAAATATTTTAATTCCGGTGTTTTGACGGAAAATAAAGATTATGGCGTTATACTTGCGGAGTTATCCGCCGCCATCCCTTATTTAAGATTTTTACGCTCAACAACCGCTGAAGGAAAAATTCCCAATACTATTTTAGATATGGATGGGACATTTACAGCAGCTGGCACTCCTCTTACGCCGGAGATGGCTTATCATGCCTGGAAATTTTTCAAAAGCGCCGGAAGTTTAAAGACGGTAATGACAGCCCAGCAATTTGAGGGGCCGTTTAAGCAGATCGTGGAGGAAGTTGAGCAGATTACGCGCCGTTTGAGATGGATAGCGGTTCACACTGGAGTAGATCTAGAAGCAGGGACTGCAGAAAGTGATTTCATGGCTCGGGTGCCTATCGCTGTTTCTTCAGGTGGAGCGATTTTTCTCTGGGATAATAATGAAACCAGACAAGGCTATGTGAAGGTATGCCAGGAATCGATGGATGATTTTACAGTCTCATTTATTGAGTTGGCGGCGCGCCTGACCATGCCGGACGTGGGCTATTCTGCAGATGGACATCAGATTGAGCTAAGGGAACCGCATCGCCAGCCTGATGGCAGTATCTTATTTGCAGCTATGGCTGTGATTCCGTCCGGTAGATATGATACGCGGCGCAATTGGGATCCGCGTCCCGCATGCGTCCAGAGAATCCTGCAAGGCAACCGCATGACAGAACTATTAAAGAACCCCGCGAATTTATTGAAACAAGTTGAAGGTTTCTTTGCTAAGGGTGGAGTCTTGGAGTGGACTCTAAATAAGGATGATAGTCAGACGATAATTACTTTGCAGAATGCCTGGGAGTTGATTATAGGTAGCGGCGATAATCAGGAGAAAATTCTTGTTTTACCTGGGCAGTATGAAGCTATAAAAGTTATTTATGAACAAATTCAGCGGCTTATGGCTAAGAACCCGGCATTAATAGAAAAGCTAAATAAATCCATCGATATATCACATCAACCTGGCGGAGATACTACTAATGATTTCTCGGCTGAGGGCAAGGGGCCGCGTATTCCAATAGTGGTAGGAGCAGTTGGCATTATGACAGATGGTAATGCCGAAGGCTTAACAATAAATTTTGTGCCTACAGCCCCAGGCGCTTCACCTACAGATAAAGGTCCGCGTATTCCTATGGTAAAGCAGGCTATAGAGTACTATGAAGGTATAGCAGCGACTAAGACGGCAGATGCTTTTTTAGGAGACGAGATGCATAAGGCAACAATCCTGCATGATGGCAAGGTCATGAAGGCCGCAGGCAATGATTTCTCTGTTGCTCAGGAAACTATGCGCGGCGCTATACATCCTCGCCTTTTACTTCATGTAGGTGCAACCGGAGAAAAGATAGAGACATTGCCTAATACCTCTACTTTATACGGTGAAGCTGGCCTAATGCCTCACGATACAGATTATCTATTAGCCTATAGTATAGCTAATGTACATAGAGGCAAGGTTTGCGAGCAGATTGAGAAAAATGCAGATATCAAGAAGAGAATAGAGGAGGTATTGGTATTATGTGGCCGCTCATTAAGTGAATTCGGCATAGAAAGCTTTGAAACAATGAATGAACGCCAGGCGCAGGAGTTGTTTTTATGGTTAGGCTACTACAATGAAGATAAGGTGCTTGCCCCTGATATTCCAAAATTTTCAAATCAGGAACTGGGAGCATCTCTTTAATTTCATTTCCAACAACTTGACACTTGTGACATTGTTTGAAGTGTCAAGTTGTTTAGGTGGGCGAGATTTTGCTTGACAGAAATCATGAGGAATAGTATAGTATAGCTATCTCTATGAAAGGGGGATAGTGAATTGAAGTGGGTGAAGTTTACCCGCTTTTTTTGTTGCCTATGTTGGAAAAAATCCAGGAAGTCATAAATCCGGTTCTGGAGGAAGAGGGCGCAGAGCTGGTAGAGGTTATATACAGGCGCGAGGGAGGAAGGCAGGTTTTAAGGCTTCTTGTGGATAAGGATGGCGGGATACAGCTCGCGGATTGCGCCAGGCTTAACGAAAAAATAGGCCTTGCCCTGGACCAGGCTGATATTATACAGGAAAGCTATGTTATCGAGGTGAATTCGCCTGGCATTGATAGGCCGTTTAAGGTAAAAAGGGATTACGAGCGCGCTATAAACAGGCCTGTGAGGGTGACATTGACCGAGAGGATACAGGATAAAAAGGAATATATAGGTATGTTGGAAGAGGTTTCTGACACAGCCATTAAAATAGATGTGAAGAAAAAGGGTGTTTTGGAAATACCAATTGAAAAAATCGAAAGAGCAAGAGAGGAAGTGGGGATATGAACCAGGAATTATTGGCAATATTG
>JAUYDX010000092.1 GCA_030691625.1 Candidatus Omnitrophota bacterium
CGTAAGAAGGTATCCATGTAACATGCTTACCTTCATTCATGGCCGCGCAGGCAATGGCCTTGCCCATAAACATGATGCCCTGGCCGCCGAAACCCGCGAACAAGATTTCTTCCTTCATTTTATATCCTTGAAAACCTTTAAAGGGTATTCCTTTGTCAATTCCTCTCCCACCCATTTCACCGCATCCTGCGGGGAAAGGCCGAGATACGTAGGGCAAGGAGAAAGCACCTCTACAATTGAAAAACCCAGGCCATTTATCTGATTCTCAAACGCCTTTTTTATGGCTTTTTTCGCCTTTATAATATGCTGGGGGGAATCAGCAGCCACCCTCTCCGCGTAACTGACACCAGGCAAAACAGACAATAACTCGCATACCTTTAAAGGAAAACCATGCATCTTCTGGTTCCTGCCTGAACTCGTGGTGGCGGTCTTCTGTTTTAAAAGAGTGGTTGGCGCCATCTGTCCGCCTGTCATGCCATATACCATATTATTAACGAATATGATTACAATATTCTCTCCTCTATTGGCAGCGTGGATTATCTCGGCTGTGCCTATGGCCCCCAGGTCTCCGTCGCCCTGGTAGCCGAATACTATCCTGTCAGGGAGAGACCGTTTTATACCGGTAGCTACAGCAGGAACCCTGCCATGCGCCGCCTCTGTAACATCGAAATTCCAGTAATCATACGCCAGGACAGCGCATCCCACAGGAGCTATGCCTATGAGGTTTTCCCTTATACCGAGCTCGTCCACAACCTCGCATATAAGCCTGTGCACGATACCATGGCCGCACCCCTGGCAATAGTGGGTCTCCGCGTCCTTCATACTTTCAGGTTTTTCAAAAATCTTATCCATTGATACTCTCTATCTTTTTTATTATCTCGTCCTCTGCTGGGATTTCTCCGCCTGTGCGGCCATAAAAATGCACAGGCATTGCGCAATCTATGGCGAGTTTCACGTCTTCTATCATCTGGCCGCAGCTCATCTCCACAACCAAAAATGATTTTACGCTCTTCGCGAGCTTCTTAAGCGCTTCTTCCGGGAAAGGCCATAATGTTATAGGCCTTATCATGCCTATTTTTTTGCCTTTTTTGCGCAGGGCCTCCACAGCGCTTCTTGATATCCTGCTTGTAGTGCCGTAGGCAACCAGCATGATATCGCTATCGTCCCCATACAGAACCTCGCATCTTTGCTCGCTATCCTTTATCTCTTTGTACCTTTTTTGTAATTTTAAATTAAGCCCTTCGAGCGCTGTTTCTTTTAGGAAAAGTGACTTTATAATCCTTGGCTTTCTTCCTTTACAACCGTCCAATATCCAGTCTTTTTTAATAGCAGGCTTTGTTTCTGCCTTAAATTCCACAGGCTCCATCATCTGCCCCAGTATCCCGTCCCCGAGTATCATGACAGGCATCCTGTATTTATCAGCCAGGTCAAATGAAAGCATTGTGAAATCTGCCATCTCCTGCACAGACGCAGGCGCGATAACTATCTGGTGATAATCTCCGTGGCCTCCGCCTTTAACAGCCTGGAAATAATCGCTCTGGCTCGGCGCGATATTCCCCAGTCCAGGCCCGCCTCTCATGATATTCACAATGACCGCGGGAAGTTCGCACGCCGCAATATACGATATGCCTTCCTGTTTCAGGCTTATGCCGGGGCTCGACGAAGACGTCATTGCCCTTGTGCCTGTAAGCGAAGCCCCGAATACCATGTTTATGGCGGCGAGTTCGCTTTCAGACTGTATAAAAATCCCTCCTGCTTCAGGCATACGCCTTGACATGTAGGCAGGTATCTCGTTCTGAGGCGTGATAGGATAGCCTGCGTAAAACCTGCAGCCTGCTATTATCGCAGCCTCTGCCAGCGCCTCATTTCCGCACATCAATATTTTTTTACTCATAGGATTGACCATGTCCAACTTCGCAAGTTGCCGTAGGCAACTTGCGAAGTTGGACATGGAGACTTATCTATACACTGTTATACATACATCAGGGCATATGATCGCGCAAAAAGAACACCCTGAGCACGCTTCGCCTTCAATGATCTCAACAGGATACGCGCCTTTTTTATTGAGCGCCTTGGACTGTTTTATATGTCCTTTGGGGCAATACAGGATACAAAGTCCACAGCCTTTGCATTTCTCCAGATCTATCTTTATCTTCGCCATTCTTTTTTTACAGCCTCGGCTATCTTTTTCGAAGACAGTCCATATTTATCCAAAAGCTTCTGTCTGTCTCCGTGTTCAATAAATCTGTCAGGCAGGGCTATATTTTTAATTATAGTATCTTTGGAAACTTTATCAATGATTAATTCCAGGACGCCTGAACCAAATCCTCCGCTGATAACACCTTCTTCCACTGTGAAAAGCCTGCCTGTCTTTAAAAAAGACTTTGTTATCAATTCTATGTCTATGGGCTTTATAAATCGCGCGTTTATGACTTCAGCGTCTATCCCGTCCTCCATTAAAAAAGAAGCCGCCTCTAACGCAATATTAGACATATACCCTATACTTACTATTGTAACGTCCCTGCCCTGTTTTAACAACTCTCCTTTGCCTAAAACAATTTGCGGAGAATTCCCTGAGCTGAGCTTGGAAATATAGCTTGCGCCACGCGGATACCTTATGGCAACCGGGCCATTATCGTAAGACACAGCCCATTCAAACATATCTTTAAGCTCATTTTCATCTTTAGGGGCCATAGATACGATATTGGGAAAATGTCTGATATAACTGATATCGAATACGCCGTGATGAGTGGGTCCGTCTTCGCCTACAATGCCCGCCCTATCCAGCATAAATACCACATTAAGGTTCTGAAGGCACACATCGTGGAATATCTGGTCATAGGAACGCTGCAGGAATGTGGAATATATCGCAACCACCGGCTTCAGGCCTTTTCTTGCCAGGCCTGCGGCAAAACCCACTGCGTGCTGTTCAGCCATGCCCACGTCAAAAAACCTGTCAGAAAAAGCCTTCGCGAATTTATCAAGGCCTGTGCCTTCAGGCATCGCGGCTGTAATAGCGACTATCCTTTTATCAGTCTCTGCCATCTCTATTATTTTATTGCCGAATGTCTTTGTAAAGCCTTCCCGAGAAACAGCATCCTTCGCTGCTAAAACCTTTTCTCCTGTATCTACATCAAAAGAAGATATGCCATGAAATTTCTCAGGGCCGTTTTCCGCGTGGCTGTAGCCTTTTCCTTTTTTCGTCACCACATGCAGCAAAATAGGCTCGTTTAATCCTGTGATATTTTTAAGGGTATCTATGACTACTCTTACGTTGTTCCCGTCAATAGGCCCGAAATATCTGAAACCAAGTTCTTCGAAAAGCATGCCAGGGACAAGCAGATTCTTAAGCCCTTCTTCCAGCCTTCTTGCTGCGCGAATTACCCTGAAACCGAAACGCGGCACCCTTGTAAGCAGGCCCTCTACGTCCTTCCTTATCCTATTATACGCGGGCGCTGTAATGATCCTGTTTAAATATTTGCTCAAGGCTCCCACACTTTTTGATATGCTCATCTCGTTATCGTTGAGGATTACCAGCATATTTTTACGCAAATGCCCTGCGTGGTTCAGCGCCTCAAACGCCATGCCGCCTGCCAGAGACGCGTCGCCTATCACCGCCACTATCTTATAATGCTTATTTTCGAGGTCTCTCGCAGCTGCGATCCCCAAAGCTGTAGAAATAGACGTGGAACCATGGCCTGTGGTAAACACATCGTATTCGCTTTCATACTTATTTGGAAACCCGCTCAGGCCGCCTGCCTTGCGAAGCGTGGCAAATCTGTCTTTCCTGCCAGTTAAAATCTTGTGCGCGTACGCCTGGTGCCCCACATCCCAAATAACGACGTCCTCAGGCGCATTCAGACAATAGTGAATGCCTATTACGAGTTCCACTGCCCCCAGGCTCGAAGCGAGATGCCCGCCTGAAGAAGCTACTGTATTAATTATAATATCCCGTATCTCCTGAGCCAACATAGGAAGCTCATCCACGTTCAATTTTTTCAGATCCGCCGGGCTATTTATTCCATCCAATAATGCCTTTCCCATATCCTCCGCCCAAACAACTTGACACTTAAGACAATGTCACAAGTGTCAAGTTGTTAGAAAATTAGCTTTGCGAGTTCCAAAAGCGTTCCTGCTTTTTTACCGAAAACCTTCAAATGGCTTCTCGCTTCTTTGGACAGCTTATCTGCTTTTTCCTTCGCTAGCTTTCTGCCGCATATCTTCGCGTAGCCGTCATTATCCTTTATGTCATCCAGATACTGAAAAACAAGGCCCGTATCTCTCCCGAAATTTCCAAGCGCGTTTATTTCTCTTGTACCCGCGCCTTTAATTATCCCGCCTGATCTCGCAGCTATCTCAAAGAGCGCCGCTGTCTTCCTGAGATTAATGTATTCTATGTCTTTACTCTTACCTAAAATATCCGCTACCTGGCCGCCTATCACGCCTTCTGTGCCTATTGCCCTGGCAATTTCCTTTATCAGGCCGGCGTCCCCTGATTCAGAAAGCGCTTCAAAGGCAAGCGTCAAAAGTCCGTCCCCTGCCAAGAGCGCTATAGCCTCTCCGAATTTTTTGTGGCACGTCTTTTTGCCTCTCCTGTAATCATCATCATCCATGCACGGTAAATCATCATGCACAAGCGTATAACAATGCGCCAGCTCTATCGCGCAGGCAACAGGAATTACAGCGTTACCTTTCCCTCCGCATGCCTCAAACGCCGCAATGGTAAATACAGGCCTTATCCTTTTCCCTCCAGGGAAAACAGCGTATCTCATTGCCCTGTGTATTATTGCGGGTTTTACGGAGGATCCCGGCAAATATCTGTCCAACGCCTTATCTATTAATTTCTTTTTGGAAAAAATATATCTTTCTATGTCCATTATTCCTTAAACTCAGCCAGAGATGTCTTTCCATCTTTTTTAATAAGCACTTCTATTTTGCGCTTTGTCTCATCCAGCCTTTTCCTGCATGCCTGGATCAGCTTTACCCCTTCTTCGTATTTTTTCAACGATTCCTCAAGGGGCATGTCCCCGCTCTCAAGCTCAGCCACGATATCTTCCAGTTTTGTCATCATCTCTTCAAATTTCAATTCCTTAGCCATATGCCCTCCTACTCTAACCTGCTTGTAAAACTTCCTTTGGACACCCTTGTCTCTATCAAATCTCCTTTTTTCACATCTTTACTATTCTTTATTATCTTTCTATCCGGCAGTTTAAAACTGATGCTGTAGCCCCTGTCCAGGATCCCTAAGGGGCTTAATATGCCTATCTTTTCCGAAAGCAGTTTAAAATTTTCCTCTTTTAACTGCATGTAATGCCTGAATCTTAAAGAAATCCCGGTCTCTATTTCATCTAACCTCTGCTCATATTCCTTAACAATGTTTACTGGAAAACCTGTGATCTTTTTAGTAAGCTCGTCCAGCCTGTCAGCCAGTTCGCTCTTTTTCGCTATCACGATCTCCGCGGCCACAGAAGGCGTGGGCGCGCGCATGTCTGCCACAAAATCGCTTATGGTCCAGTCTATCTCGTGGCCCACAGCGCTTATAACGGGTATCTTTGAATTATATATCGCCCTCGCCACTATCTCTTCGTTAAAAG
Source organism: Candidatus Omnitrophota bacterium (assembly GCA_030691625.1). Lineage (GTDB taxonomy): Bacteria > Omnitrophota > Gorgyraeia > Gorgyraeales > Gorgyraeaceae > UBA10183. Next base: position 5,595 of record JAUYDX010000092.1, read on the forward strand.
CCCATAAGTCTTCCAGGCTTCCGCCGCCCCTCCCAACTATCATGACATCAATATTGCTGAGCCTGTTAAACTCATCTATTGCCGCAGCTATCTCCTCTCTTGCGCCTTCGCCCTGCACTTTTACAGGATTAATAATTACCTCGACATTAGAAAATCTTTTATCCAAAACATGAAGAATGTCTCTTATAGCAGCGCCTGTAGTGGACGTCACTATCCCTATCCTCTCTGGAATAAGCGGTATTTTCTTTTTATGCGCCTCGTCAAACAGCCCTTCTTTAAAAAGCCTTTCTTTCAGCTGTTCAAATGCCAGCTGGAGCGCCCCTACCCCCTTTGGCTCCAGTTTTGTCACATAAAGCTGATAAACCCCTCTTTTTTCATATATGCTTATCCTGCCTCCGCATAAGACCTGCATTCCGTCTTTAATTTCAAACTTTACCTTCTCATTGCTGCTTTTAAAAAATACGCACTTGAGCTCGCTTTTGTCATCTTTTAAAGTGAAATAAAGATGCCCTGAGGCCGGCCTGTCAAAGTTAGATATCTCCCCTTCCACGAATATATTCTGGAAAGAATCCTCCAACACGATCTTTACGCTGGAGGTAAGCTGGCTTACTGTATAAATATATCTTCCCTTATCTTCCATATCGAAAGCCTACAGCAACAACTTGACACTACTAACATTGTCACAAGTGTAAAGTTGTTTCAGATTTTCTCCTTTACCCTTTCTATGGAAACTGCCTTGCCAGTGTTGTCGTCTATATTCACCATAGCTCCCTGCAATTCCACGTCTTTATCCGCTACCTCGAATTTTTTAGGCATACCTGAAACAAAATGCTCCACGATCGCGTCCACGCGCCTGCCTATCACAGAATCCTGCGGCCCTGTCATTCCCAGATCAGTTATATAGGCTGTGCCTCCTGGAAATATCTTTTCGTCCGCTGTCTGGACATGCGTATGCGTGCCAAATACAGCGCTGACCCTGGAGTCCAGAAACCTGGCCATGGCTATTTTTTCGCTAGTGGCCTCCGCATGCATATCCACAAGTATTATATTCGTAGCTCTATCAATCTTCCTGATCTCTCGTTCAGCTGCCAAAAAAGGGCAGTCAATAGGGTCCATAAAAACCCTTCCAAGGAGATTTATCACAGCTATTTTTTTTCCATTCTCGCGAGAAATAACGGTCATGCCTGAACCAGGACACGTCTCAGGATAATTCGCAGGCCTTAAAACGCGTTTATCCTCTTTAAGCCTTTCGCACAACTCCTTTTTCTTCCAGACATGGTCCCCTGATGTTATAACATCTACTTTACTCTGCAATAACTCATCTATTGTTTCAGGGGTAAGGCCCGAACCGCCTGCCACATTTTCCGCGTTCGCGATCACAAAATCAATAGACCTGTCCCTGCGCAGTTTCGGGACTATTCTTTTAACAGCTTCCCTGCCAGGGTTCCCGACTATATCGCCGACTAATAATATCCTCATTTAGCGTACTCCACAGCCCTTGTCTCCCGTATCACAGTGACCCTTATCTGACCGGGATACTCAAGGCCTTCTTCTATTTTCTTGGTTATCTCTCTCGCCAAACCCATTGCCTGAAGATCGCTTATCTTATCAGGCTGGACAATAACCCTTATCTCTCTTCCTGCCTGTATCGCGAATGCCTTTTCCACTCCCTTGAACGAATCAGCAATGGATTCAAGCTTCTCTAACCGTTTTATGTAATTTTCCAGGGTTTCGCGCCTTGCCCCGGGCCTCGTGGCGCTGACAGCATCCGCCGCCTGCAGGAGCACTGCGTAAATAGACCCCGGCGCCTCTTCTTCGTGGTGAGACCCTATAGCGTTTACAATATCGTACGATTCCCCGTATTTTTTAGCGAGGTCTGCCCCTATCTTCGCGTGCGGGCCTTCAACTTCGTGGGTGACAGCCTTGCCTATATCATGCAAAAGCCCCACTCTTTTGGCAAGGTTCACATCCAGATTAAGTTCTCCTGCCATGACTCCCATGATAACGCATACCTCTTTCATGTGCTGAAGCGCGTTCTGGCCGTAACTGGTCCTGTATTTAAGCCTGCCTATGAGCCTTACTATCTCAGGATGCACCTTTTGAATACCTAATTCAAAAAGCGTCTTCTCTCCCTCTTCCTTAATATTGACTTCCATCTCCTGTTTAACTTTATTTACCACCTCTTCAATGCGTCCAGGATGGATCCTGCCGTCCTGTAAGAGCCTTTCCAGGCTTATCCTCGCTATCTCGCGCTTCACAATATCAAAACCGGAAAGTATAACAGCCTCCGGCGTATCGTCAATAATCACATCCACGCCTGTGGCTATTTCAAGCGCCCTGATATTGCGGCCTTCCCTGCCTATAATCCTTCCCTTCATTTCATCGTTAGGCAGGTTCACCACAGACACAGTTGTATTTGTAACGTGCTCCGCTGCGCACTTCTGCATGCTGATGGAAAGTATCTCTTTTGCCTTTTTGTCCGCAGACTCCCTTGCCCTGTCTTCTATTGTTTTAAAAAGGATCTGCGCCTCTCTCTGCGCGTCAGCCTCCACTCTCTGCAGGAATAATTTTTTCGCCTCTTCAACGCTTAAACCGGATATCCTCTGGAGTTTGCCTTTTTCTTCCTCAATAAGCCTCAAAAGCTCATTATGCCTGGACTCCAGGGATTTTTCTTTGTCAACAAGCTGGCCTTCTCTCTTGCCAATATCTTTTTCTTTCCTATCAAGTATATCTACTTTCCTGTCTATATTCTCTTCCTTCTGCACCAGTCTTTTTTCAAGATTCGCGAGTTCCTGGCGCCTGTCCTTTGTAGTCTGCTCGAAATCAGACTGTATCTTAAATCTCAGGTCCTTGACTTCCAGCTCTACCTCTTTTTTCCTGTTTTCAAATTCCTTTTTGGAATCTTCAAGGCTCTTCTTTGTCCTGTCCTCGATCTCCTTCAGATGCCTTTCCCCGAAGAATTTCCTTATGAAATATCCCGCGAAAAATATCAGGATAAAAACCAGGACCTCCAGTATGTAGATTATTGTCTTAAGATTGGTTCCCATGTCCAGCACCTCCCGCTATTTTATGTGAAAATAGATTCAGTCGGTTATAACGCTGGTGAGAGGCGTATCTCTTTTTGTGGCGGGTATATTATCCAAGAGCTGGAATCTGAAGCCAAGCCCTATCTTTGACCTGCCTTTTGGCAGCCGTCTCAGAAAATTATCGTAATAGCCTTTTCCGCGGCCTATGCGGTTATTATGCCTGTCAAAAGCCACTCCAGGCACTATTACGAGGTCTATGTCTTTCAGAACTGCGGATCTTCTATTCAAGGGCCCCTTTGGTTCATAAATACCATAAGGCCCTTTTTCCATGCTCTTCAAATCCCTCAGATATACGGGTTTTATATCCCTGTCTCTCTCCAGTGTAACCGGTAAAACTACTTTTTTGCCCATCTTAAGGGCCTTTTTGATTATAGGGGCGGTCTCTATTTCCCCGGTCCCTTTGGAAACATAAAGCATCACGCGCTTTGCGTTCAAAAACTCTTTGTTAAGAAAAATCTTTTTATGCACTATCCTGCTTCTCTTTCTCCTTTCTGGTCCTTTCTGATTCTTCATCTTCATTTTTATTTTTTTTCTGATATCTTCCTTTGATCCCATAAATCCTGCCTACCTACTTTTTGGATTTCTTCTTGTAATCTTCTATCGCTGACTTAAGCGCCTCTTCGGCAAGCACAGAACAGTGCATCTTTACCTTTGGAAGCCCTCCCAGCGCCTCTGCCACTGCCCTGTTCGAGATCTTCAGGGCATCTTCTATTGTCTTACCCTTTACAATCTCCGTGACCATGGAACTCGTGGCTATTGCTGCCCCGCACCCGAAGGTCTTGAACTTCGCGTCCGTTATCCTGCCGTCATCTACCTTAATGTAAAGCCTCATGATGTCCCCGCAAACAGGATTCCCCACGTTTCCGATCCCGTCAGCGTCAGGGATCTCGCCCACGTTCCTTGGATTCCTAAAGTGGTCCATTACCTTTTCGCTGTACTCTGTGTGAAAATTTTCCATACCCGCTCCTTTGTTACGCTTGGCCTCCCAGAACGATCTCCCTCGGCCTGGATGCCTTGGAATGATCCTTCGCTGGTTTTATCTTTTTCAGATCATCCAGCCTGCCCAAGTCCTTCAACCTGTTGTAAATCAATACCCACGCGCAATCTCTGTCCTTGTCAACCTCGCATTTACCTTTATTCGCCCCTCCGCATGGACCGTTTAAAAGGCCTTTAGCGCACCTGGTAACAGGGCATATGCCTGCTGTGATGTTAAGCACGCATTCCCCGCACATGGCGCATCTTTCAAAAAATCCAGCGCCTGTCGCGTCCAGTATAGCCCCGAACATGGTGTCACAGCCTATATAAACAGGTCTTTTATTCCTGTCGTTCTCGAATACAGACTGGCCGCCAAGCCCGCACGACATGACTAAAAACGCGTCCGCCTCATCCACAGCCTTTTTATTCTTGGCGAAATGCAGTTTTGTCTGGCTCGCTATGCACGGCGAATCAGGTATTGCCCACCCTGTAACTATTTTCTCATTCGCCTCAAGCTCCGTCTTTATTTCTGCGATCTCTTTTTCACCGCCTGTCTTACAGGTGGCCGCGCAATCCCCGCACCCTATTATAAAAATCTTCCTCGCAGGGCCAAGCGCCTTTAAAATCTCTTCAATCGGTTTTTTCTTAGTGACTATCATGTTATAAAAGCTCCTTTACCGCCTTTTCAAACGCCTCTTTCTCATTATAACCTATATATTTTTTCCTGACATTGCCCTCCTTGTCTATAATGAAAGTAGTGGGGAGCACCGGTATCCCGCCGTATAAATCATAAACATCCTGATGCCCAAGTAATATTGGATAACTTATTCCGTTATCCTTTATAAAATCCGGCAAAACCCTCTTAGGATTGTTGTCCATGGCGATCCCAATTATCTCCAACCCCTTATTCCTGTACTGATCATAGAGGCTGATAAAATGGGGTATCTCCGCCCTGCAGGGCGGACACCACGTAGCCCAGAAATCAAGTATTATAACCTTGCCTTTTAAATCAGACAGCTTCGTTTCCGCTCCCCCTAGGTCCTTTAGTAAAAATTCAGGCGCGGGCATAACCGCGGGCTTTTTAAAACCGGCTGTCTCCTGCGCCGCCTCTTCATAAATAATCTTTTTAGGGGCTGTATTAATGCTTATGATCCCGAAAACGCTCACAACAGTAAGCAGCGCGATAACAGCTATAAGTATTTTATTATCCATGCCTATCCTTTCGTAAGCAAACCCGCAATACTTGAAAACCGGCCTGAGAATAAAAGCAAGCCTATAAGTATCAGAAAAACCCCTGATATTATCGGCGCAAAACGCATAAAATTCCTGAACTTAGCGAAAAGAAACAGGAATTGGTTTATCGCAAGGGCCGCTATTAAAAATGGCAGGCCCAGGCCCATGGAATAGGCCAATAAAAGAGTAGTGGCTTTGGGTAAACTCTCGAGCGTAGAGGCGTATATAAGGATGCTTGACAATATCGGCCCCACGCACGGCGTCCATCCGAAAGCGAATGCCATGCCGACCAGTAAAGACCCCAAATAACCAAAGTTCTTTCTTTTTAAACTAATCCCCTTGCCCTGGTTCAGAAACCTTGTTTTTAATATGCCCATTATATCAAGGCCGAATAAAATTATTAATATCCCTCCCGCCCTTTCAAGCCATATTTTTTTTATTCCCAAAAAACTTCCAAAATATGCCAGCGCTATCCCCATTAATACAAAGATTATTGAAAACCCTAAAATAAAGAATAAAGAGTTTATTACAGTAAGCCTTGTTATATCAGAGGTCTTCCCTGAAGACTTTATATCCTCAAAAGACCTGCCTGTAATGTAAGTGATGTAAGACGGGAAAAGCGGCAGAATGCACGGAGAAAGGAATGAAAGGACACCCGCAGAAAATGCTATAAGAATGGAGACTTCGCTTCCAGAAATCATACTACCTCCGTAAGATTACCTGCGCGAAGCCCTTACTCTTATAACGTCAAGCTCCTGGCGTATGTCAGCGAGCTTTGCGATTATATCATCCTGATTCTTCAAAATCTTGTCTATCTTCTCTGAGAGTTGTGTTATTGCGCTCTTTGAATCCGGGTTATCTTCCCTGCCGAATGTATTAAACGCGAAACAACTCAAAGATACAAGAATCGCTGCTAATAGCGATAAAATCCATGCCTTTCTCATTGTCAATTACCTCTTTTCCAAGTGTCTATTATAACAAATCCGGGTTATCCAGTCAACCCAAGTTTTTTAACGCCATTTTACCCAAAGCCGCTGTATTCAATACATCTTTTTTCTCAAGCCACGCTCTTCTTGCCACTGCTATCCCGAATTTCATCATACCCAGGTGCTCGGCAAGATGGGAATCCGTATTAATGACAATCTTTACGCCCGCCTCCTTAGCCATCCTGGCATTCACATCATTCAAATCCAGACGCTGGGGAAAACTATTTATCTCAAATGCCGTGCCAGTGTCCCTGGCTGCCTTAAATGCCTCTTCAAAATTTACCTCGTATTCATTCCTGGAACCCCACAGCCTTCCTGTAGGATGGGCGATGATGTGCACGTATTTATTCTCGCACGCCTTTATAATGCGCCTTGTGATAGCGGCTACGGGCTGTTTAAAACCGGCGTGTATGGCTCCGATCACAATATCCATTTCCTTTAGAACGCTGTCAGGGTAATCCAGATTCCCTTCTGAATCAATATCCACCTCTGTGCCGAAAAGTATCTTTATGTCTTTATATTTCCTGCTCAGCCTTTCCATGTCCCTTCTTTTAAGGTCAAGTTCGCTGGTCCCCAGGCCTCCTGCTATCCTAAGGCTCTGTGAATGGTCTGTTATGGCTATGTATTCGTAGCCGAGCTTTCTGGCACCTATCACCATTTCTTCAATCGAGCTTCCTCCGTCAGACCACGTTGAATGGCTGTGCAGATCGCCTTTTATATCCTTTAGTTTTATTAAATCTGGCAGTCTTGCTTCAGCGCTCGCCTCCAGCTCTCCCCTATCTTCTCTTAATTCAGGCTCAATATACGAAAGCCCCAGCGTTTTATACATCTCGTCTTCGGTTTTACCGGCTATTTTTTTCTCGCCTCTAAATATCCCGTATTCATTCAGTTTCAACCCCTTTTTTATTGCCAGCTGCCTGAGCTTTATATTGTGCTCTTTGGAGCCTGTAAAATACATAAGCGCCGCCCCATAAGACGCATCCTCAACCACCCTCACATCCACCTGTATATTATCTTTTGTGCGAATCGATGACTTTGTAGGGCCTTTTGCGGTTATGTCTTTTACATCCACTAGGCCTGTAAACGCGTCCATTATCTTCTGAGGCGCTTTTGAAGAAACCAATATATCTATGTCCCTGACAGTCTCCTTCATCCTCCTGAGACTGCCCGCGGGGCTTATATTTTTTACCTCTTTTATCTTTTTCAGCCTGGCTATCATATTATAAGCTGCGTCAGTGGCTGTCTTCAGGTCAAGCCTTTCCCTGCCCTTCTTATAAATATCTATGCCGGCTAATATATTTTCTTCTGTCTTCTCCCCCATGCCTTCGAGGCCCCTGATCTTTCCTGCGGCAGCCATCCTTTCAAGCATTACCACGTCTTGTATGTCCAGTTTTTCATATAACATCTTCGCTGTCTTAGGGCCTATCCCAGGCACCTTCAGCATATCCACAAGGCCTTCAGGTATATCCTTCTTAAGCTCGTCCAGGTATTTGAGTTTTCCTGTGGAGACTATCTCTTTTATCTTCTCATCCAGGTCTTTTCCTATTCCTGTAATATCTTTAAGCCTGTCTTCCTTCGCGAGCGATTCTATGTCATCAGGAAGAGACTCCACATTCTCAGCTGCCTTTTCATACGCCCTGATCTTAAAAAAGTTCTCTCCCTTTATCTCCAGTATCTGGCTAATCTCCCTGAAAACTTCAGCAATAAGTTTATTTTTCATAGCGAGATTATTTTACCATAGATTTTTTTATACATAAAGGTTATAATGTTGTCCATATTACAGGAGGCTATATGCTGTTAAAATTCCTACGCAAACGAAAGAACATGAAACGCATCATGTGGGCGCTGGCAATACTCATCATACCCGCATTTGTCATATGGGGCGCCGGCACGTCCGGCAAAAATAAAGGCGATAAGCCCGACTACGCCGGAAAGGTATTCGGCAAGAAAATCTCCTACGACGATTATTATAAAATGTGGAACGTGGCCAGGGATTTTGCCGTGAAATCATTCGGCAACAACGTGCCCGTGGAATTCATAGACCAGATAACCTGGAGCCGCATACTGCTTATAGAAGAAGCGAAGAGGCAGAACCTGCGCGTAACCGACCAGGAGGTACTGAAAGAGATAACCTCTTTCCAGGCATTCCAGAGAAACGGCTCTTTTGATAAAAAATTTTATAAGTCAATGCTCGGGGACACTGCCCGCTCATTTGAGGAAAAGCTCAGGGACGACATATTGATATCCAAGCTTAAAGACAGGATCACGTCCGGCATCCGGGTAAGCGACGAAGAGGTCAAAAACGAATATAAAAAGAAGTTTGAAAAAATAAAATCCTCTTACGCGATGATTCCTTTCAGCGATTTCGAAAAGGACGCGCAATATACGGAGAATGAACTGAAAAGTTTCTACGAGAAAAACAAGGATTCGTTTAAGAAAAGCGAACAGATGAATATAAAATATATCGAGATCGCTTTTGCTAAATTCAACAGCGAAGTCGACATCAAAGACGAGCAGATAAAAAGATTTTTTGAAGAGCATATAACGGAATTCAAAAAGAGCGGAGCGGAAGAAACCCCTGCGCTGGATGATACTGTTAAAAATATTATACGCGAAAGACTGGCAACACAGAGAACGATAACGCTCGCTGAAGAAGCCGGATACAGGGCCCTGGACCAGGTGTCGCAGAAAAAAAATCTCGAAGAGCCTGCGGCAGCTAATTCCCTGGAAGTAAAAGAAACGGGGTTCTTCTCCGCCAATGAAGAGATACCGGGCATAGGATGGTCTTATGAATTCGCCAAGGCGGGTTCCGAGCTTGAAAAAAACCAGATAAACAATGCGCTGATAAAAACAGAAAAAGGCCTTTATATAATACAATTGAAAGACAAAAAGGAGCCGTACATACCTGACTACGCGGAGGTAGAAGGCGCTGTAAAAAAGGCTTTTGTAAAAGAGAGGTCTGTTGAACTGGCTGAGAAAAAAGCGGAAAAGATACACACTGACCTTTCAAACGACATCAAGCTGAATGAGAGATTCGAGGACGCTGTAAAAAAATACGGCCTGGAGGCAAAGCAGACTGATTTTATCAGCCGCGACAGCTATATACCTGAAATAGGGCCCGCCAAAGAATTCGCAGGCACGGCATTCTCTATAAAAATAGGCGATATCTCCGCGCCCCTAAAAACACTCCAGGGCTGGGCAATAATACAGCCCGCTGAATTTAATGGCATAGATGAGATAAAATATATTGAGGAAAAGGACAAGTTTAAAGAAAACATCCTGTCAGATAAAAAGAATGGCGAGTTTGACAGGTTTTTCCAGGATCTTCAGAAAAGGTCGGGTTTCGTAAGCTACACTCAGCAAAAGTAAACAACTTTACACTTGTGACAATGTTTGTAGTGTCAAGTTGTTTGGGGGCGGGAATTATTTATTATGGTTGAGCAGGTCTTTAAGCTCTTTCATGAATTGGTTGATATCCTTGAACTGGCGGTATACTGAAGCAAATCTCACGTAAGCGACTTCATCCATTTTATAAAGAAGCTCCATTAATAACTCTCCTACTTCCCTGGAAGGCACTTCTTTTTCAAATTTACTCTGAAGCGTGTATTCTATCTTATCTGCCAGGGCTTCCAACTGCTCCGTAGATATAGGCCTTTTTTCGCAGGCCTTTGTAACCCCGCTTAATATCTTTTTCCTGTCAAACGGCTCCCGCCTCCCGTCTTTTTTAATGACCATCAAAGCCGATTCTTCTATATTCTCATATGTCGTAAAGCGGCGCTGGCAATTAAGGCATTCCCTCCTCCTCCTTATTGAACGGCCTTCTTCGCTGGAACGGGAATCAATGACCTTATCTTCATTATGTCCGCAGAATGGGCATTTCATAAATGCCTCCTTTTAGATTTTATTCAACTCCGGGTAAAGAGGGAATCTCTTTATTATCTTCTTCACATCCTTAGCGCATTGACTTAATTTACTTTCATCATCTCTATATCTAATAGCATTATTTATGATCTGCGCTATCTTTTCCATATCCTTTTCCTTCATGCCTCTTGTGGTAACCGCAGGCGTGCCAAGCCTTATACCGCTCGTAAGTCCAGGCGAAGATTTATCAAAAGGTATCAAGTTTTTATTCACTGTTATGTGAATCTTGTCCAAGAGTCCGCTTACTTCTTTGCCTGTGATCTTCTTTGAAGTCAGGTCCACCAGGAATAAATGCGTGTCTGTCCCGCCTGACACTATCCTGTAGCCCAGCTTATTCATTCCTTGCGCAAGCGCCTTCGCGTTATTCACGATCTGCTGCTGGTATTTTCTGAATCCTTCAGTATCCGCTTCTTTAAGGGCCACTGCCTTGGCAGCTATTATATGCATAAGCGGCCCGCCCTGCTCTCCCGGAAAAACCTCTGAGTCTATTTTTTTTGCAAATTCCTGTTTACAGAGTATCATGCCGCCTCGCGGCCCCCTTAATGTCTTATGGGTAGTGGTAGAAACCACATGAGCGTATTCTACAGGGTTAGGGTGCAGGCCCGCAGCCACAAGACCTGCTATATGCGCCATATCCACAAAAAGATACGCGCCTACCTTGTCAGCTATCTCCCTGAATCTTTTAAAGTCAATTATCCTGGAATAGGCAGAGGCCCCTGCCAGTATCATCCTGGGCTTGTGTTTTTTTGCAAGCGACTCTATTTCGTCATAATCCAGCATCTCTGTATCTTTATTAAGGCCGTAAGATATAACATTAAAAAGTTTTCCTGAAAAATTATGTTTAAGCCCATGAGTAAGATGTCCTCCTGCTGCCAGGTCCATTGCCAGAACCGTATCTCCCGGGTCCAGAAGCGCGAAATATACAGCCATGTTCGCCTGGCTTCCGGAATGAGGCTGGACATTCGCGTGTTCTGCGCCGAATATCTTTCTGGCCCTTTCTATTGCCAGGCTCTCAGCGCTATCCACGTGCTCACAGCCGCCATACCACCTTTTAGAAGGATACCCCTCCGCATATTTATTGGTCAATACAGAACCTGCCGCCTCTAAAACAGCAATGCTTGTAAAATTCTCGCTCGCTATCAGCTCTATATTATTCTGCTGGCGAAAGAGTTCTTTCTGTATTACATCATAAATCTCAGGATCTGTTCTTTTTAACGCCTTCATATTCAAGCCCTTCTATCTCTTTTATCTGCCTCACCCTTCTCGCGTGCCTATCGCCAAGATGCCCGGCCTTAAGCCATATCTTTAAAATATTCTTTGCCTTGGCAGGACTTACCACATTCGCCGCGAACACTAAGACATTAGCGTCATTGTGCTCCCTGCTTGAACGCGCGATATCCTCTCTGTCGCACAAAGCAGCCCTGACGCCCCTTACCTTATTCGCAACCATTGACATGCCTATACCTGTCTTACAGATAAGGATACCCCTTGCGCAGGTCTTGTCAGCTACTAATTTCGCCGCCTGGTAACCTATAAGAGGATAGTCGCATCCTTCTTCTGAAAAAGCGCCCACGTCTCTCACTGTGTGGCCTTTTGATTTCAGGAATTTCGCGAGCGACTCTTTTAATTTAAACCCGCCATGATCCGCGCCTATGACTATTCTCATCTACTTTTCTCCTCTTTAAATATCTTTAAAAATATGTCCTCAATCTCCTCTTTTATGATCCCGAGCACGTTCCTGTATTCTTCCAGAGGCCTGCCTATAGGGTCAGGGATATCAAAACCTTCCCTGAGAAGCCTCACCTTATCCTTTATCTCCGGCATAAGGCCTATGATAACATCTCTATGGTATTTTTCCATTACAAATATTATATCAGACCTTTTTAAAATATCCTTATTGATATTTTTGCCTGTATGATCTGAAACGTCCACTGCTTCATCTTTCATAACAGACACTGTATTAGGCGCAGGGCCGATTCCCGCGAATGTGGAAGTCCCTGCTGAATCAATGTGCACCCTGTCGGAAAGCCCGGCCTCTTTTACGAACTTTTCCATGAGGCCTTTTGCCATGACACTCCTGCAGCTATTCCCGGTGCAGACAAATAGAATATTGTAATCTGTCAGCGCCTCTTTCTGGGGTATGGCTCCCTGCCTTAAAATCTTGAAAGGTTTCCCTGTCACATCCATCACAGTTGACTCTATGCCTATCCTGACCCTTCCGCCGTCCAAAACCATATCTACCAGGCCGTCCATGCCTTGTAATGCCTCTTCAGCTGAAACAGGCGGCTTGGCGCCTGAAAGATTCGCGCTCGGCGCGACCACAGGGACTCCGGCCTTCTTTATCAGCAAATAAGCGATCCTGTTATCAGGCATGCGCAGCCCTATCTTCTCTCCTTTATTATTAAACGCCACTATTGTCAAAGGCCCTGGCCAGAACCTTTTGGCAACCCTTTCCGCGTCGCTTGAAAGCGTAATGCCTAAATCCTTCAATGAAGCGAAATCCGCTATATGCACGCTGAACGGCTTGTCTTTCGGCCTTTGTTTTATTGCGTACAGCCTGTCTATAGTTTCAGGTTTCAGGCTATTCGCAGCTATACCATATACAGTCTCAGTGGGAAATACCACGAGGCCTCCATTCTTTAAAACCACAGCTGCCTCATCTATGAGATTTTGCTCCGGGACATTGGGATTTAATTTTATTACCCTTGTTTTCATAAATATATGGTGCCACGCACTAGTGCGTGGCACCATTTTATTATTTAAGTATATTCAAAATGCGCGCCGCGAATACAGCCGCGTTTTTAGCCCCTGGTTTTCCTATTGCCATGCACGCTACAGGCACGCCTCCGGGCATCTGCACAGTGGAAAGAAGCGCGTCCATTCCTTTAAGAGACCCTGACTCCATTGGCACTCCTATAACAGGGAGCTCTGTGTGGGCGCTCACCACTCCTGCCAGGGCAGCTGACATGCCTGCCCCGCATATTAAAACCTTCAGGCCTCGCTTCTTGGCAGTCTTGGCGTACTCCCTCACTTCCTCCGGATTCCTGTGCGCTGAAAGTATATTTATCTCATAAGGGATCTTTTTTTCCTTCAATATCTTCTCTGTTTCAGCCATTGTCTCGGCGTCTGTTGCGCTTCCCATAAGTATCCCAACCAATATTTTCTTTTGTCTCATCATCCCCCCTCTCAATGGATCGCCCTGTTTCCTATGTCTTTTCTGTATTGCATGCCTTCAAATTTTATTTTTTCAATTGCCCTATAGGCATTTGCCTTTGCTAACTTTATATCCGCGCCAAGCGCTGTAACCCCCAGCACCCTTCCGCCGCTTGTAAGGATCTTCCCGTTATTACGCTTTGTGCCTGCGTGAAACACAATCACATCCTTCATATTCTTCGCCTCTTCCAGGCCGGATATCTCTTTATCTTTTTCATATTCATCAGGATATCCTTTTGATGCGCACACCACAGAGATACAGGAAGACCTGTCCCATTTGACGTCTATTTCATCGAGCGTCCCGTCTACGCAAGCGAGCATAATATCCAAAAGGTCTGTTTTAAGCCTGGGCAATATCGCCTGCGTCTCAGGGTCGCCGAATCTCACATTGAATTCCAGGACCATTGGCCCGGCCTCACTTATCATTAAACCTGCGTAAAGAACGCCTTTATAAACCTTGCCTTGTTTTCTCAAGCCGTCTATCAATGGCCTGAAGACATCTTTCATAACGCTGTCCAGTATTTCTTTTGTAACTATAGGCGCGGGCGAATACGCTCCCATGCCGCCTGTATTCGGGCCTTTGTCATTATCAAAAATCCTTTTATGGTCCTGCGCGGATTCTAAAAATACGATTGTTTTACCGTCTGTAAAGATAAGGACGGAGGCCTCTTCGCCTTCCAGATGGTCTTCTATAATTATCTGGTTTCCGCTGTCACCAAAAACCTTTTCTGTCATAATAGAGTCTATTGCCTGCTCGCCTTCCCTGATTGTCTTGGGTATTATGACGCCTTTTCCAGCTGCCAGGCCATCTGCCTTGATTACAATAGGTACTCTCTTTTCATTCAAATATTTTTTCGCGTCTTTCGGATTATTAAAGGCCTTGAAATCAGCGGTGGCCAGGCCGAATTTTTTCATTACTAGTTTTGAAAAAACCTTGCTGCCTTCCAGCATGGCAAGTTCAGCTGAAGGCCCGAATGCCTTTAACCCGTTTTTATTGAATAAATCCACTATGCCTTTTACAAGAGGTGTTTCCGGGCCCACTACAGTCAGGCCTATTTTATTTTTCTTGGCAAAATCCAAAAGTCCTGGCGTGTCGTCTACTTTTATATCCACCAGTTCGGCCATATCTTTTATGCCGCCATTACCCGGGGCGCAGTATATCTTATCCACCTTCTTACTCTGGGATAATTTCCAGACTATAGCGTGCTCCCTTCCTCCGGAGCCTATAACCAGGATCTTCATAAATAATCCTTATATTATTACTTCGCCGTTTCCCTTAATGATCTCGCCTATAGTCCAGGACTTCAACTTAAACTGCTTGAGCATCGCGTGAGTCTTTTTAACATCGCTTTTACTTACAACCAAAACCATGCCTATGCCCATGTTGAATGTCCTATACATCTCTCTATCTTTTATCCCCGCCCTCTTCTGGATGATACTGAATATCGCAGGCACATCCCAGAGTTCTTTGTATATCAAAACAGACTTATCCAGCGGCACTACCCTGGGTATATTGTCATAGAACCCGCCTCCTGTAATATGCGCGATGGATTTTATCCTGACCTTTTCCATTAATTTTAAAATAGCCTTTACGTAGATTATCGTTGGGGTTAAAAGAATCCTGCCGAACTTACCCTTTAATTCGCTTTTGGAAAAAAGCTTACGTATCAAGCTGAAGCCGTTTGAATGAGGGCCGCTGGAGCCAATACCTATTACTATGTCGCCTGCTGCTACGGATCTGCCGTCTATTATTCTGTTTTTCTCAACTATGCCCACGCAGAACCCTGCCAGGTCATATTCCTCGCCTTTATACATGCTGGGCATCTCTGCTGTTTCTCCGCCCACAAGGCTGCATCCTGCCTGTTTGCAGCCTGTTACTATACCTTTCATAATATCCACTGCCTTTTTTCTGTTCAGTTTGCCTGTAGCGAAATAATCCAGGAATAAAAGAGGTTCCGCTCCTGTGACTATCACATCATTTACTGACATTGCCACAAGGTCTATCCCTATCGTATCATGTTTATTGAGCGCGTCCGCGACCTTTAATTTAGTGCCTACCCCGTCTGTGGAAGACACAAGTATCGGCTCTTTGTATTTTTTAGGTATCCTCGTGAGGGCGCTGAAACCGCCTATATCGCATAGCGATTCTATGCGCCTTGTAGATCTGGCAAGTCGGCCTATATCCTTTACAAAATCATTCGCTATATCTATGTTTACGCCTGAATTTTTATAATCGATCATAATTTCTCCTTTATATAATCTATGCCATTTTTAAAAATAGCGAATCCATCCCCTCGCTCTTTTAATCCTTCCCGCGTCCATCTCGGGTGCTGGGTGCCAAGCACATGCCTTTCAGGATGCGGCATCATACCCAGGACCCTGCCTGTGGTATCGCATATGCCTGCTATGTCATCAATGGACCCGTTGGGATTGTCAGCGTATTTAAAAACTATCTGGTTATTTTTTTTCAACTGGCTTAAAACAGTTTTATCTCTCGGTATAAATTTCCCCTCGCCGTGCGCTATTGGCAGATATATATCTCCTGGGATGCCTCGCGTCCAGACACATTTCGTAACTCGTAACTCGTGACCCGTGACCCGTAACAATGTCCACTTATCAATAAAACTTCCGGAATCATTGAAACTAAGAGTAGCCTCTATAGACCCGGCATTTATGCCCGGCAAAATCCCCGCTTTCACAAGCACCTGGAAACCATTGCATATCCCTATC
Source organism: Candidatus Omnitrophota bacterium (assembly GCA_030691625.1). Taxonomy (GTDB): domain Bacteria; phylum Omnitrophota; class Gorgyraeia; order Gorgyraeales; family Gorgyraeaceae; genus UBA10183. The sequence continues at coordinate 21,739 of JAUYDX010000092.1, forward strand.
ACCAGTTTACCGCTATTTATGAAATTCTTCAGGTCCTCGTTAAGTTTATATTTAATCTCATTAGCCAGTATCTTTCCTGACGCGATATCATCCCCGTACGTAAACCCGCCCGGTATAGCCAGTATCTGAAAATCCTTTAAGGATTTTTCCTGCCTGGCCAGTTCGTTTATATGCACGAGTTCCGCATCCCCGCCCGCCATTCTAAACGCGCACGCAGTCTCATTATCGCAATTCGTCCCTGCTGTCCTTAAAACTATAACTTTTGGCTTTTTCATATCCCTATCCCTACCCCCTGTCCAACTTCGCAAGTTGCCCAATAGGGCAACTTGCGAAGTTGGACAGGTATTCTACCAGCGCAGAGGTTTTTGCCACGCCTCTTTCAGCTCATCTATACCCGCGTCAATGACTTTTTCGCCATTAAGCCCGTAAATCACCAGATCCTTTTTGCCCGTGACCCTGCCAATCATCCCCATAGAAACACCCTTCATATGGTTTTCGAATTTCTTCCTGTTTTCTTTTCTAACCTCTGCGATAAATCTTGTATTGGATTCCGAAAATAAAATAACGTTGTTCCTTTTAACATCGCATGGCGCTTCTTTAAGCCTTATATCCGCGCCAAACCCTCCGCTGAACGCCATCTCAGCCAATGCCGCCGCTATCCCGCCTTCCGAACAATCGTGGCAGGCCCTCAAAAGCCCTTGTCCAGCTGCCTCGCTCATCTTTTTAAATATCTTTAACCCTTTTACAGCATCCACTCTGGGCGCGTTATTGCCTACTGAATTATTTATAAGATTATAATGAGATCCGCCCATCTCATCTTTTGTCTCACCGATAACATATATAAGATTACCTTCTTCCTTCATGTCCATTGTAATGGCCTTTGTCACATCATCCATTACTGATATCGCTGAAATTAAAAGCGTGCCCGGTATCGCGATGGATTCGCCATGCACGGAATATTCGTTATTCAGGCTGTCCTTGCCTGAAATAAAAGGCACGCCGTACGCCTTTGCTATCGCATAACAACCCATGCTCGCCCTCACGAGACTCCCCAGCCTGTCAGGCTTATCTGTGTTGCCCCAGCAGAAATTATCCAGCAGGGCTGTTTTATTTAAGGAACCTCCTACCGCTATTATCTGGCGCAGCGCTTCATCTATGGAAGAAGCGGCCATCCAATATGGATCCACTAAGCCATACCTGGGGTTTATCCCGTTTGATATTATAATGCCTTTTTTCGAACTGAATTTCGGCCTGATAACGCTCGCGTCTCCGGGCCCGTCGTTTTTTATTCCCACAAGCGGTTTTAAAACGCTTTGGCCCTGGACCTCGTGGTCATACTGCCTTATAACCCATTCCTTGCTAGCGACGTTCCAGCTGGAAAGGATCTTCATTAAATCCCGGGTAAAATTATTTGCGCTTTTCTTCTTGGGCTCCGCATGAATGGTTTTTGACCAGACTGCCTTTCGTTCAAACCTTGGAACCCCGTCGTGCAAAAATCCCATATCAAGGTCGCACACCACATTTCCATTGTATCTTAATTTAAGCCTTTTGTTTGACGCGAAACACCCTAACACAACTGCCTCTACATCCTCTTTTTTGAAGACGCTCATCAATTCTTTCAGATTCTCTCTTGGGACAGAAAGGATCATCCTTTCCTGCGCCTCTGATATCCAGATCTCTGTATAACTCAAGCCCTGATATTTAAGCGGCGCCTTTTCCAGGTCCACTTCTGCGCCAAGTTCCTGGCCCATCTCCCCTACGGCGCTTGAGAAACCTCCTGCCCCGCAGTCAGTAATAGCTGTGTATAGATTCCTGTCGCGCGCCTTTAAAAGCGTGTCTGTAAGTTTTTTCTCTGTGATAGGATTTCCTATCTGGACAGCCCCGCCTGAAACTGTTTCAGACTCATGCGTAAGTTCTCCTGACGAGAATGTGGCGCCGTGAATACCGTCCCTTCCTGTCCTGCCGCCTACAGCCACTATCAGATCTCCCTTTCTTGCAGATTTAAATGACTTGTCCTTTGGCATTATGCCTACTGTGCCGCAATACACAAGGGGATTCCCTGTATAACGCTCGTCAAAAAGCACTGCCCCGTTCGCGGTAGGTATGCCCATGCGGTTGCCATAATCCCTGACGCCGCTAACCACGCCTTTCATTATGCGCTTGGGATGCAGCATGCCTTTGGGAACTTTTTTGCGCGGCGTATCAGGCAGGCCAAAGCAAAACACGTCTGTATTCATAATAGGTTTTGCAGCCATGCCAACGCCCAGAATATCCCTTATTACCCCGCCTATACCTGTGCCTGCGCCTCCGTAAGGCTCAAGCGCTGAAGGATGATTATGCGTCTCTACCTTAAAACATATATTGTCGTCCTCGTCAAACCTGATAATACCCGCGTTGTCTTTAAAAACAGACACGCACCATGGCTTTTTCAGCTCGTTGGTAACCTTCATTATCGTATTTTTAAGAAGGTTGTCTATTATCCTTGTCTTTCCTTCTTCTTTGTATTCTATAATCCCGCGGAAGGTCTTGTGATTGCAATGCTCTGACCATGTCTGGGCAATGGTCTCCAGCTCGCAATCAGTGGGATTCTTTCCCAATTTCCTGAAATATTTCTTTATCTCCCGCATCTCTCTCAGATTCAGAAATAACTGCCCGCTCTTACTGATCTTCATCAGCTTTTTATCATCTGCCCCAATGATATCCACCGTAACCAGCTTAAACTTATATCCTCCGCCCAGGCTTGCGGTTTTTGGCTTATGGCTTATGGCAACATGTTGTATAACCTTGTTATAAAGCAGTTTCTCGCATATATTCTTAAAATCCTCGTCTGTGATATTCCCTTCTATAATATACTTCCTCTCTGTCTTCAGGGACTTCACGCCGTAAATGCCCATGTCCCTTATGGCCTTTCTCGCGCTTTCCTCCACAGGGTCCATTACCCCTGGATTATACGCGATCTCCACTATTCGTCGTTCGTTGTTCGTTGATCGTCGTTCGTGATACAGGATATACTCTTCGGTAATTGGATCAGCCAGCAACTCTCCTGCTATCCTCTTAGCGTCAGATTCCGTGATATCCCCTGAAATAATAAAGACCTGGCTGACATTAACATGCCTTACCCCGCTAATGTCCAGGTCTTTGATATTCTTTTTGATCCCATTTCCTAAAGGGTCAAAAACGCCTTTTCTATTCCTTATCTCTATCTTCCATTCCACGTTATTAACCATCCCAACCTCGCAGGTTGCCTATGGCAACCTGCGAGGTTTATAAAAACTCGCCCTGCCGGCTTACAGTTTGTACGCCGCCATTATTTTTGCGCCGTTGATCTTTATTGAATAAAATTCATTTTTATAAGGATACTCCCCATTGTGCCATCTGTATTCGCTCAAGAAATACCTTGCCTCATCCGGGGTCTTCACGTATACCAATCTCTTTCTATCCGATGGATTCAGCATATAGGAATTAAATACCCCCGGTAAATTATTAACATAGACTTTAATAGCCTCGCTCGCGTCATTCCTTACTATGTATTCCAATGCCTTTCTATATGATAATCCCCAGTAATCCAGTTCAAACTTATTTTTCACATCAGCCATATTTTTGCCCGCCAATATGTTAAAATAAATATTCTGATAAGGGTGATACCTGGCCATAAATCTTGCGACATTTGCTAAATTTAAAATTATAAAAATCGTTAACGCCCCAGCCGCTGTTTTATAACCAAGGCCCCTATTAAAAGACATCCACACATCCTTTAAACCTATCAAGGCGATCATGAGAAATGCCGGATAAATAAAAAACAGGTGCCTCCATCCATCATATAGCGGCTGTTTAGACACGCCTATGTATATTAAAGGCAGGAAGAACCATAAAATAAATACTAAGTCGCGCCTTAATGATTTTATGGAGCTGACGCAGCCGATAATAAAAAGAACAAGATAGGATATCGGTACGCTTATCGCTATCCATACAGGTATATAATGCCACGGGAGCTCCGAGGTCTTTATGTAATTACCTAAATACAGGGTATAAAACATGGGCTGATCGCTGAAAAAATGCATAAATCGTTTTGATAAAATAATACCATTATGTATCGGGTAACCCCACAGTAACGGCCAAAACAGCACTGTAAAAAATCCCGCAACACCTATGTATGCCAGAAGGCTTGAAAAACCCTGCCTCTTATCCTGCCTCAACGACTTAGGCATAAATAGGTCCAGCATAACAAAAACAATGGTAAGGAACAGCATGATAACGCCTATAGGCCGTATGTTTATTAAAAAAGCGCTTGCCAGGCCATGAAAAAAGGCCCTGGCAAAAGTTTTATTCTCCAAATATAAAATCAGGGTATACGCGCTTATTATAAATAAGGACAAAAAGGGTATATCCCTTGAATTGTAGAATGAGTCAGCGAATATCCTCGGGCTTAAAACCAAAAATAGGCTTCCTATCAGCCCCATCTTCCTATCCTTGAATCTATAAACGCATAATCTGTAGAAAAAAAATACACCTGTGTAAAACAACAGAAAAGTTGCCAGATGCCTCATAAGATATACATTTTTTAAATTACCCGTCAGGTTAAAAATCCTTTCGAGCCCAACCAGCGCAACCTGAAATACTGGCCCATAAAAATTATTGGTCTGAAACAAGGCCGGATCATGTTTGAATACATAGTCCAGCGTCATGATCCCCAGTCTCCGCTCGCTTCCTTCGTCAAACCCAAGCCCGTAGTCTTTAAAAACTATTATCCCTGCGCAGAATAACGCTATGAAGAAAAAAAATACTATTGTCTTATTTCTTTCTCTGAACAAAATTTTAATGTTTCTCATCCGCGGATATTTTCTTTAAAAAGACACGCGCTGCAAATAATTTTAAGCTTTTATTCTTTTAAGAACTTCCTGGTAGGCTTCCTCTATCTTCCCTAAATCCCGCCTGAAACGGTCCTTGTCCAGCTTCTCGTTTGTGGCCTTATCCCACAGCCTGCAGGTATCAGGAGAGACCTCGTCTCCGAGCAGTATCCTTCCTTTATGCCTTCCGAATTCCAGCTTAAAATCAACCAGTTTCAGATTCACCTTGTCAAAAAAATCCTTCATGATCTGGTTCACGCTGAACGAGTAATCCTTTATCTTTTTCATCTCTTGCGGGGTGGCAAGTTTAAGCACCTCTATATGGTAATCGTTTATAAGCGGGTCGTGAAGGCTGTCGTTCTTATAATGATATTCCAAGACAGGCGCCTTTAAGACAATGCCTTCTTCCATGCCCAGCGTTTTCGAAAGCCCGCCGGCGGATATATTTCTTATAGTCACCTCTACCATGACTATCTTCAATCTCTTGACAAGCATTTCCCTGTCGCTCAGCTTCTTTACAAAATGCGTAGGTATGCCCTTAGACTCCAATAGCTGGAATACCGCGCATGAAATCTCGTTATTTATCACGCCTTTTCCTTTTATAGTGCCGCGCTTTGTGGCGTCAAACGCCGTGGCGTCGTCCTTAAATTCCTGTATCACCAGGTCAGGATTATCAGTCTCATATAAAATCTTCGCCTTGCCTTCGTATATCTTATTGCCTTTTTCCATACCCTTCCTTTCCCTCTCCCAACAACTTGACACTTGTGACAATGTCACAAGTGTCAAGTTGTTTAGATGCCGACTTTTTTGAAAATCCTGTCCACGTGTTTAGTATAATACCCTATGTCAAAAAACTTCTCGATCTCTCTGGGCCTCACAACCTTTATAAAATCGCTGTCAGCCCAGAGCGCTTCTTTGAAATTTATATTTTTCTCCCACACCTTCATGGCGCATCTCTGGATTATATCGTACGCCTTTCTCCGTTCCACTCCTTTTTTCTCGAGCTCCACCAGTATCCTGGCTGAAAACACCAGGCCTTTTGTTTTGGCGAGGTTGGCTGTCATATTCTCAGGGTATACGAGAAGCCCCTTTACGATCTCTCTCATCTGGTTCAGCATGTAGTCTAAAAGCATGAGGCTGTCAGGTATTACAATCCGCTCCACAGAAGAATGGCTTATGTCCCTTTCGTGCCACAGGGCTACATTTTCCATGGATGCCATAGCGTTCGCCCTTAAAACCCTTGCGAGGCCCGCTATCCTCTCGCACATAACAGGATTTCTTTTGTGCGGCATTGCGCTGGAGCCTTTCTGGCCCTTGCCAAAAGGCTCTTCAACCTCTCTCACCTCTGTTTTCTGGAGGTTCCTGAATTCTGTAGAGATTTTCTCCAGGGTAGCGCCGATAAGCGCGATTTCAGCCATGTATTCCGCGTGCCTGTCTCTCTGCAGGATCTGCGTGGATATACTGGCTGGCTTAAGCCCTGATTTTCTGCATACATAATTTTCAACATAAGGGTCGATATTAGAATAGGTGCCCACAGGCCCTGAAATCTTGCCTACAGAGATGATTTCTTTTGCCCTCTTGATCCTGTCAATGCATCTGTCAATCTCGTCAAAAAATAAGGCCATCTTCAGGCCGAATGTAGTAGGCTCAGCGTGCACGCCATGGCTTCTTCCGACCATTACTGTGTATTTATATTTTTTGGCCTTTTTTCTGAATTCTTCCTTTAGCGCCTTAAGGTCCTCCAGGATAATATCAGCTGACTCCCTCATCACTATTGAAAGCCCTGTATCCAGGACATCGCTTGAGGTAAGGCCCTGGTGCACAAACCTTGAGGAACTGCCTATATATTCAGCTATATTATGGAGAAACGCTATGACGTCGTGGCGGGTGGTCTTCTCTATCTCTTCAATGCGTTTTACATTGAATCTTGCCTTGGATTTTATCTTTTTTAGTTCTTTTTTAGGGATTTTGCCTAAACTGGATAGGGCTTCGCAGGCGAGAATTTCAATATCCAGCATCTTCTGGAATTTATTCTCGTCAGACCATATGGCAGCCATCCTGGGAAGCGAATATCTTGGTATCATAGGCACTATAATATACCATATATAGTCTTTATGCGTCAATCAAAAATACTGACTTGTGGTGTGTTATTTGAATAGCAATATATACTTGCCAACCTTGGCAGGCCTACGAAAAGACGCTCGTCCTGCCTCCAGGCTGAGGCCTGAGGCACATTAGAAAAATTTTGGCAAATGTCCGCAAGGATTTACAGCGAAGCAAATGGCGGAACTGACCGAGCCGTTTTCCCATATAGCGCTTATTTTATATAAGGCGAGGGAATTCCGGCAATTTGCGAGCTGTAAACCGTAGCGGACGGCAAAATTATTTCAGTGCCGAATGGCCTCAGCCTGGAGGCAGGGCACCGTGCCCGCCCCGCTCGAAAAAGCGATGCTTTTCTTTAGGCCTGCCATTCTTCATTTCCAAGGCGCTTATATTTTCTTCCTGCGGATTCTCTTTTACCATATCAATGCCCCCTCAAATTAGCACTCCATCACTTTGAGTGCTAATTGTCCAGCAAAAAAAACAACTTTACACTATAAACATTGTCACAAGTGTAAAGTTGTTTGGGCGCTATTTCTTCTTTGAAGAGTATAGTATAAGAGCGAGTATAAAAACAGCTACGAGCAGCAGCAATAATGTTATGCTCTGTATGAAACGGGTTGAAAGCGGGCCCTGCTTTTCCTTTATGATAACAGAACCGTCTGTCTCAGAAACAGGCTTCCCTTGTTTCAGCCTGAGATTACCCGTGGTATCCACCCATAGATAATATTCCCTGCCCTGTATATCCCCGAGCACGATCTTGCTCGGCCCGGTGGCATCGCCTTTTAAAACCAGGTCTTTTTTAAGGGTAAGCGAGCCTGACATTATAGAATCTATGTCATTCCTTAAAAGCTGTCCGGAGCTTATCATGTCTATAGATTTTGCGTTAAGCGCGTATACGGAGCTTGCAAGTTTTATGCGCGGGGTCATTTCTCCGTCAGTGGCAACCTCCATACCAAGCCAGAGGTCTTTATTAAAATCCATTTCCAGCGGTTTAACAGACCCCATAAGCACATTAAACATGCCATTCTTTACGCTGAGTATGTGGCTCTCCTCCCATAGAGGCTGGCCTTCTTTTTCCGCGTCATAGAACCTGAATGTGACTAAAAAGTTTCCCGCTAAAGGGTTATCGTCCTTATCGGTAAGCCTTCCCTGATAATTTATTACACGCGGCACAGCTGCGTATACAAGAGCAGTTAAACATAATATCCCGATCATAATGCAGATACTTAAGCGGAATTTTTTCATTTACTGCCTCCTTTTTGACTGGTGCCGAGGAGAAGAGTCAATCTCTTCTCTCATATAAGTCATTATGTTATCATCGGTTTTAAACATTGTCAAGCCCCTCTTGGGACTTTAAGGGTACGATAATTATTTGCCATCTTTAATTTCCAAGGAAAATTTATCTTTGAATATCTTCTCCATGTAACTTTCTGATAGATGCTTATACTTTTCCATGGTCTTAGGATTCCTCCAGCCCCCTATCTTCTGTATCACATCTAAAGGAACCCCGAGTTGGCTACTTTGAGAAGCCCAGGTATGTCTTGTCTTATGTTGCATCTTCACGGGAACGCCTACAGACTCGCATATCTTCCTGAATTCTCTCCTGATGGAGTCCTGAGCAAGATAGTTACCAACTGAGTTAGTAAAGACCCACCTATCGTGTCCATGATGTAAGGCTTGTAATATACACATTAGCTCAGGT
>JAUYDX010000037.1 GCA_030691625.1 Candidatus Omnitrophota bacterium
CTTTCGATGCCTCTTAATTACTGCTCATTAAGAGAAGCAGGTTAGGTCTGTAGCATTGTGCGGGTTAGCAGTTTAGTTTTTAAGCCAGAGACACATACTTTTTTCAGAGGTTTTAACCTCAAGGAGGAACAAGATTTTCTCTCTTCTTATCCATCAAGGATAAGTTTAGCAGGGCCTCTCTTAATTTTCAAAGAAATTTACGTCTTTATATAAAAAACTATCTTATTAACAGTAACACTATTATACGAGGAGGCTTTGGATGATGAATATTATCGGCCAGGCAGGTGACTTGATTGGTTTAGTTGGATATCAGGATGATGCGGTTGTAAGTAAAGAGATAATAAAAAAGAACACCGGGACAGTTACGCTTTTTGCATTTGATAAAAGCCAGGGGTTAAGCGAACATACCGCGCCTTTTGACGCGCTGGTATATATTCTTGATGGGAAAGCGGAGATTACTATTTCCGGAAAATCATCTGATATCAAATCAGGTCAGATCATCATAATGCCTGCGAATAAGCCGCATGCCTTAAAAGCCATAGAGCGGTTTAAGATGATGCTGGTAATGATCAAGGCTTAAAACTGCGTCTTCCTGAGCTTGATTAATTAAAAATATATGGTATAATCTATTTACAATTGAACAGCAGTCCCGAGTTAGAAGGGGTAAATCCCGGACGTTAATAAAGTAAAACCTTCATAGAAGTGATTTCTGTGAAGGTTTTTTGTATTTATAATAAAAATGAAAAGAAAGTTTAACATACCCTTAATTATCGTTATTTTATTCACGTTTTGCGGATTGGTTCCCTGGATTTTCATATTATCCTACCGTATCCAAAGAATAGAAAATAAGCTTGGTGGGCCAAAGAAAATAGCTCATAACGAAAAAGACACTATTGATAAGGTGCGCCTGTCAGTGGTCCGCATCATTGGCGGCGAAAGCGAAGGCTCAGGCTTTGCTATCAAGAAAAATGGTTTTATATTGACTAACTTCCATGTTATCGATGCTGAGCCGGCCCCTAAGGTAGTGTTGCCGGATAACACTTTTGAGACAGGAAAAGTTATCATGACAGATGAGGACGCGGATCTCGCGGTAATAAAAATTAAAAAAGACCTGCCTATGCTAAGGCTTGCAAAGATTAACTGCCTATTCCCGGCAGAAGAACTCCTGGCAATAGGATATCCGTTAGGGGGCGAATTATCAGGGGAATCGTTTGTCATACGCGGGTCTTTTTCAAGAAGCGCGGAGGATAGGGAAAATAATATCAGCTATATCCTGACAGACATGACCATGGTTTCCGGGATAAGCGGCGGACCAATGGTAAATATATGCGGGGAAGTGGTCGGGATCAATACTTCCGGGCTATTATTAGGCGGCATGGGTATCGCTATTTCTTCAGACTCTATACTTAATAGATGCCAAAAGATGTCGGAATCAAAAGATCCTTTAAAGGGCGCGCGTAAGATAACCTTTGAGCCGAACAAGGATCCTCTTGAAGCGGTCAGATGTTTTTATAATTACCTAAAAGCCAGGAATATGGAGAAAGCTTTTGAACTTTTGTCCGATAATTTTATCAAGGGATATAGCTTTGACCATTGGGCTGAAGGTTACCGGCCTATGCTTGACACATCCATAATCATGATCAAGCGCGAAAAGAAAATAGCCAATAGAATATGCGTTAAGCTATCCACCAAAGATCTGATCGGGGATGAGATCGTATATAAATACTTCGAGGGATACTGGGATGTGCGGCAAATAGATGAAAAGTGGCTTTTATGGGCTCCGCGCATTAAAGAGGTAGAAAATCCTGAAGAAGAATGGTTTTTAGATAAGGAGAGGATAAATGAAATAAATGAATTTCTAAAGGAGCGAAATGAAGACCTGGGAAAATATAAATACGACATGTATAACATAGCCAAAGAACCGGGAAACGAAGATTTAAGCCCGGAAGAGCTATATAATAAAGCCACAGCCCCCCATAATCCCCAGTTTTAAAATAAAATAAAAATATTTGAAAGAAAACCGCCTCCGGATGTGTCTTATATAGTAAGATAAAATGCCTCCATAAAAGGGTATATAGTTAGAAAGTCTAACTTGACATACTTTCTAACTATGATATACTTATTGGTGGAGGTGATTATATGACAATCACGACTTTAAAGGCAAAAAACCAGCTTACAATACCGGCTGAGATAGTGAAGAAGATGCATCTCAGGCCGCGCGAGCTTTTCGCGGTGGACGTGGTGGGTAATTTCATCAAATTGACGCCGGTAGAAGTAAGCCCGCGCTATACTGCAGAAGAGCTAAAGGCTGTTGACGATATAGTAGCTTCTGAAAAGGCTAAGGGAAAGCAGTTCAAGCCCGGTAAAGATTTCACAGAGTACATAAAAAAGATCAAATAGCAATGAAGAAGATAGTTATTCTGCCGTCTTTTGAGCGATCCATCAGAAGGTTTACTTCTACTGAAAAGGATCGCCTTGTCATAGCTCTGGAGAAATTCAATGATTTTTTAGTTACCGGTCGCATTTCTTCCGGGCTTGGATTTAAAAAGATCAGGCATGATATATTTGAATTTAGAATTGATATACGGTTGCGGGTAATAGTTAAAGATGAAGGCGATACTCTTTATATGGTGTTGGCCGGAAATCACGAAGATATCAAAAGATACCTCAAAGATTTGTACTAACCGCCTACGGCTTTTATTGAGATTATGGTATAATTTAATACAATTAAAGGAGGCATTTGATGATAGATATTATTGGTCACGCAGGCGACCTGATTGATCTGGTTGAATACCAGGATGGCGCGGTTGTAAGTAAAGAGATAATAAAAAAGAACACCGGGACAGTGACGCTTTTTGCCTTTGATAAAGGCCAGGGATTAAGCGAGCATACAGCGCCTTTTGACGCGCTGGTATATATAATTGACGGGAAAGCAGAGGTTGTTATTTCCGGAGAATCATCCGATCTAAAGGCAGGCCAGATCATCATAATGCCGGCGAATAAGCCTCATGCGTTAAAAGCTGTGGAACGGTTTAAGATGATGCTGGTAATGATTAAGGCTTAAAGCTACATAATTCCCTCCATTTTAAAATAAAATAAAAATATCTGAAAGAAAAGCGCCTCGAGATGTGTCTTATATGGTAGGAGGTGATAGTCTATGAAATACAAGGAATCTGAGATATTGGAACTTAAAAAATCAACTGCAGAATTAAGAGAAGCGGTTATTGCCATAGCCGCTATGCTCAATAAACACGGTAAAGGCAGGGTTTATTTCGGCATCAAAAACGACGGAAGTATTATTGGGCAGGATATTGGCGAAAACACAATAAGAGAAGTCTCGCAAATAATAACCGATAATATTGAACCCAGAATTTTTCCCAATAGAGATTCAGGCGGCGGTATTTGCAGGGAAAGATAAGGTAACTTTTTTGGATATAAAGAAATTTGGAGGAAATATTTTTGAGCTCCTGAAAGAATCTGAAAAGTATATTTCAGAGCGAATCAACTGGAGGGTGCAATTTGGAAAATTGGAACGGGAAGAAATTCCAGAGGTCCCGCTTAAGGCGATCAGGGAAGCCCTGGTTAATTCTTTATGCCACAGGGATTACGCAAATCCAAAGGGTAACGAGATAGCTATATTTAAGGATAGGGTAGAGATATACAATCCCGGAGATTTTCCCGAAGGATATACTCCGGAAGATTTTATTAAAGGCAAAGAGCGCTCTATCCTGAGAAATCCTTTAATCGCGGAGACCATTTATAAATCAAAAGATATTGAGAAATGGGGTTCTGGTTTGAAGCGCATTTATGATGAATGCAGGGCTGCCGGAGTGCCAGTAGAGCTTGAGGCGCTCAAAAGCGGATTTGTAGTGACATTTTATCGTCCTAAGACTGAGGTAAAGCAGAAAACTGTGGAGAAAACTGTGGAGAAAATTCTGGCTTTGATCAAAGAAAATCCAGGGGTAACTCAACAAGAGATAAGCAAAAAAACAGGATTGACCCGCAGAGGGATAGAGTGGAATTTGAAGAGAATGAAAGACGAGGGGCTTATTCACCGCATCGGACCTGATAAAGGCGGGCATTGGGAGATATTGGGATAAATAGGGACAGCGACCATTTTTTTGTTATAATATAACTATTCTATTCAGGTACACCAGAATAGCCGAATTTCTAACCACCTCAACCGCGTAGGAGGCCTACGGCCACCTACGCGGTTTTTATTTGTAATAAAAATATTTGAAAGAAAACCGCCTCCGGATGTGTCTTATATGGCAGAAAATTGGAAGATCCGCATATCAGGACTTATGTTGACAGCTGTAATGAAAAAGGATTACAATAGATAAATATAGAGGAGGCATTATGGCGATAAGGGCGATTCCAGCGATAATTTTTTTATTAATCAGTCTGGTCAGTTTTAATGCTTACGCGGGGGTCAATGAGGATTTGTGGGAGGCGGCAGATAAAGGTGGTACAGCCAAGGCAATGGAAGCTGTCAGTGGTGGAGCTGACGTAAATGCCAGGGATAGTTCTGGCTGGCCAGCGCTCGTAACCGCGGCAACCAGAGGCTATACCGAGATTGTGAAATTGCTTTTAGATAAAGGCGCTGATGTGAATGTGAAAAATACTTATGGCGCGACAGCGTTGATAAGGGCTGCGGATAAAGGGTATGTGGAGATCGCGAAGCTGTTATTGGATAAAGGCGCTGACGTGAATGTAAGGGATAATGACGGATGGTCAGCGCTTATAAAGGCGGTTCTTGCAAAACACCTGGATGTGGCGCAAATACTTTTGGATAAAGGCGCTGATGTGAATGCCAGCGCGAATAACGGATGGAGCCCTCTTTCCGCGGCCGCGTATAATGGCTTTACTGAAATGGCGAAGACATTGCTGGATAAAGGCGCCGGAGTGGACGATAGAAACGACAACAATAACTGGACACCGCTATTTTCCGCAGTCAGCAACGGACATTTAGATGTTGTTAAATTACTGGTAGATAAAGGCGCTGACGTGAATGCCAGGGATAAAACCGGATGGAGGGCTTTGAGGCTGGCGGCATCCAACGGGCACCTGGAGATAGCAAAGCTGTTATTGGACAAAGGCGCTGACGTGAATGCCGCGGATGATTATGGCGAGACAGCGCTTATGTGGACGGCGAATAATGGGCATGTGGAAATCGTAAAATTATTATTGGGCAAAGGCGCAGAGGTGGACCCTGTAAATAAGTATGGCTGGACACCTTTATTAAAAGCGGCAGCAGGAGGCCATACTGAGATAGTGAAACTATTGGTAGAAAAAGGCGCCGATATGAATGTTAAAATAGAAGATGGCGTAACAGCCTTGATAAAGGCAGCAGAAAGAGGGCATACTGATACAGTGAGGTTATTAATAGACAAAGGCGCCCCTGTGAATTACACAACCAATTACAACGGGACAGCCTTGATGTGGGCGGCTTATGGCGGCCATACCGACACCGTGAAACTGCTTTTGGATAAAGGCGCTGATGTGAATGTTAAAACTAGTGACGGCTGGACAGCATTGATGTACGCAGACGATGGCCTTTTTGATGATACAGTTCAATTGCTTAAACAATACGGGGCTACTGAATAAATGGGAGGGGATATGGCTGGCGCTGGTAAGAAAAGGATCGCTGTAACTGTTTTTATTCTTGTGGCAGTGGCATTGATAAGCGCGGGTTACGCTTTAAAGCAAAAGGCGCAATGGGGCAGGACTTTACCGTATAAAGGATGCAGGCTTTTTTATACCTCCAAAGTGACTGAGAAAGAGGCGCACAGGCTGGGAGAGTATTTATTAAAGGTGGGACTGTTTCGGGATGGAGAGTCTACGGTTGCCCAGCTGACTAAGGAAGGGGATGTGTATCAGCTGCGGGTGGTGACAGATAAGGAGGCGCTTGAAAAGAAAAGGCCGCCGGAGGAGATGGGGCCGGTAGAGGCAGCTGGGCTATTGGCCGAGGAGATATCTAAGGACGTTTTTAACGGGGCAAAAGTGGAGTGGCATTTGTGCGATGATAAATTTAGAACACTGCGGATAGGGGGTAATTACCAATGAGGATTATAATTATTGCGGTTGTAGCTTTATTGGTTTCAGCATCTTTAGGGTATTGCCAGGAACTTTCAGACAAGGAACTCGGGATATATTATGGCGCGGTATGGGAGACGCTGCAGGCTGAATACGAATTAGGCGCGGATCCTACAGAGGAGGATGGCCAGAGGGCAACGGCAAGGATACAGCGGTTCATGAACCAGAATAACGTTACTGAGAACGAGCTCCAGGGTATTGTTGAAAGGGGCAATAATATGACTTTTACTTCAGCGGAAGAGAACCTGGCGGAAGATATGGACGCGGAGATAACAGATTATCTCACGTCAGACCAGATGATGTCTAAATTGCGTGAATTGGGTGATAGATACGGCATGAGCATGGGCCAGGTGAGCAGTGTATTCACGAGAAAAATCGCCAGAGATTAAAAAGCAGATTGAATAACTGGTAGATATAGCATATAATTATTTAAATCAAGTTTTTTAATAAGGAGGGGGTATTATGCAAGCAGTGAGTTTGGCTTTAAAAAGGGCAAGGGAAGTGTCGATTGGGAATAAGATTATTCTGGCATTTGGCATGGCTGTATTGACAGGGATATTGGCGCAGGTGAAGCTGTTTTTGCCGTTTACTCCGGTGCCTGTGACGTGCCAGACATTCGCGGCGCTTTTGGCAGGGGTGGCGCTCGGGAGATACTGGGGCGGGATAAGCCAGATAATTTACGTGTCTTTATTTGCGGGATTTGGCGCTATTATGGGTCCGACAGGCGGGTATTTACTGGGATTTATCCTGGCAGCGCTTTTTGTAGGGCACGTTACAGATAAGTACGGCGCGGCAAAGGGATTTTATCAGATGCTATGCGTAATGGCTTTCGCGAATTTTATTCTGATCTATGTGCCGGGTATTATTCAATTAAACATATGGCTTTATTTATTTAAAGGCGAATCCTCAAATTTTAGCCAGCTGATCTATGCGGGCGTAGCGCCTTTTATAATAGGCGATACCATAAAGATCATAAGCGCCGCGTTGATAGCCAGGGCTGTAATTCCAAAATAAAATAATAAAGAGGAGTTCAGAAAATGGAAAAACTACCGACGTTAGGGAAGGTGCATCCTGATTTTTTTAACAAGGTCATATATCCCAGATTGGGCAAAAAGGATAAGTCTATTTTGGTGGGGCCGCAGCATGGCGTGGATTTCGGGGTTATTGATCTAGGGAAAGATGTTTTGGTCCTGTCAGCTGACCCGTTTTATATCGCGAAAGAACTTGGCATAGAAAAGGCGGCGTGGTTTGCTGTGCATATTTTAGCGTCTGATGTGGCTGTGAGCGGCATAGCGCCTAAATATCTGGCTGTGGATCTGAACCTTCCCCCTGAGATAACAGAAGACGAACTTACCAGGATGTGGGATACTGTGCATAAAGAATGCGAGAAATTAGGCATAGCAGTTGTTACTGGACATACCGCGAGATACGCGGGATGTAATTATCCTATGGTAGGCGGCGCAACAGTATTTGGCATTGGTAAAAAAGAAAAATTAATAGCTCCGAGGTGCAGGGTGGGGGACGCAATAGTGATTTCAAAGGGGCCGGCTATAGAGACAACAGGGCTTATGTCAGCGTATTTTCCGAGATTCCTTGAGGAAAAATACGGGAAAGATTTTGTGAAAAAAGCGCAGGACGTTTATTATCAGATGTCCACTGTAAAGGACGCGCTTATCGCGGCAAAGGTGGGCGGGGTGACTGCAATGCATGACGCGACTGAATGCGGGATATTCGGCGGGCTGTACGAGATGGCAATGCACAGTAAGGTCGGAATGGACATATACCTGGATAAAATAGTACTGCAGGATGAGGTAAAAAAGACCTGCGAGTGTTTTAATATAGAGCCTTTTAAAGCAATAAGCGAGGGCACGCTGCTCGCGACAGTGGATAAGAAGAAGGCAAAGGATGTGGTAAGAGCGCTTAACGACGAATCCATACCTGCTAGCATAGCGGGAGAGGTTACTGAAGAAGAAAGTGGAATCAATATTATTGAAAAATCCGGAAAGCGTAAACTGGAGCATCCCAAGATCGACCCTTTCTGGGGAAAATTCGAAGAATACCTTAAAAAGACACCCTAACAACTTGACACTTGTGACAATGTTTGAAGTGTCAAGTTGTTAGGGGCGGAGTGGGGTTATATGAAGATAGTATTTTTTGGGAGTTCGAGTTTCGCGGTGCCGATACTGGAAGAGCTGGCTAAAAGCGAAGGTGTGGCCATGGTGGTTACCCAGCCGGACAGGGAAAAAGGCAGGGCTTTAAAGGTAGCGCCTACGGCTGTGAAATCAAAGGCAGAAGAGCTGGGCATTGAAATATTCCAGCCTGATAAGGTAAATACCAAAGAGGCAATAGAATTTTTTAAAAAAATAAATGCGGATTTGTTTATTGTGGTAAGCTTTGGCCAGATATTGTCAAATGCGGTATTGAGCCTGCCGAAATTATATTGCCTGAATATCCACGCGTCGCTTTTGCCGAAATATAGAGGCGCGGCGCCTATAAACTGGGCTATTGCGAATGGCGAAAAAGAAACAGGCGTGACTATCATGCGGATGAATGAAAAGATGGACGAAGGGGATATTGCCCTTAAAGAGATTGTGGTCATAAGCGAAGAAGACAATGCGATTACATTATCGGAAAAACTCTCCAAGAAAGGCGCTAAGGTTTTATTGGACGCTATCAGATTGATCAAGGATAATAAAATAGAATTTACATCACAGGATCATAAAAAAGCTACCTTCGCGCCTAAATTAAAAAAGGAAGACGGGGCGATTGACTGGGGAAAAGATGCTAGTGAGATTTGCAATAGAATCAGGGCTTTTACGCCATGGCCAGGGTGTTATAGATATGCGGACAAAAAGATCCTGAAGATATGGAAAGCCAGCGCAGTAACCGAGTCCAACTTCGCAAGTTGCCGCAGGCAACTTGCGAAGTTGGACAAGCCAGGAACAATATTAGAAGCAAATAAAAACGGCATACTGGTTAAAACAGGCAAAGGCGTATTGAATATAGAAGAGCTTCAATTAGAAGGTTCCCGCAGAATGACCGCAGAAGAATTCCTCGCCGGCCACAAACAACTCTCTCCAGGCGCTATTCTTTCATAAGCTAATCTAAACAACTTGACACTACTAACATTGTTACAAGTGTAAAGTTGTTTAGGAGGGGGTGGGGTGGGTTTTTATTTTTTCCTTGCGAAGATAATTTTTTATGATATAATCCATCACATATGCCAGAATTGAGAAGAGATCCGGTTATAGGAAGATGGGTTATAATATCCACTGACAGGGCTAAGAGGCCGAATGATTTTAATATACAGCACGCGGACCAGCCTGAGATGGAGTGCCCTTTCTGCGAGGGCCGCGAAAGAAACACGCCTCCCGAGATATTCGCGATCAGAAAACAAGGCACAAAAAAAGATACGCCCGGCTGGAACGTGAGGGTAGTGCCGAGCATTTCCCCGAAGTTCAGGATAGAAGGTAACCTGGACAGGCGCGGGATAGGCATGTATGACGTGATGAACCCTGTAGGCGCCCACGAAGTTATATTGGAATCCCCGAAACATCTTACCGATATATATCAATTATCAGAAACTGAAATACAGGATGTGATCAATACCTCTATATACCGCATCAACGAACTTGAAAAAGACATTCGTTTCAAATACTGTCTTTTATTTAAAAATCACGGGTTAAAGGCGGGGGGAAGTAAAAAGACAAGGCACCTGAGGTCTCAGCTTATCGCCACTCCTGTCACGCCTACGAGGGTAAAGGAAGAGCTCAGGGGGTCGCGGTCTTATTTTGAATACAAAGAGAGATGCATCTTCTGCGATATCATACGCCAGGAAATAGAAACCGGTTCCAGGATAATAATGGATACAAAGACTATGGTGGCGATAGCGCCTTTCGCTTCCAGATTTCCTTTTGAGATATGGATATTGCCTAAGACCCACAGGGCGGATTTTATGAACATACAGGCGGACGAGATAAAGGACCTGGCTATTACGCTGAAAACAGTGTTTGCCAAGCTTTCGAAGGCATTGAATGACCCGCCGTATAATTACATGCTGCACACAGCGCCTTTCAGAAGGTCAAACAGGCCCGGATACTGGCATACCATAGAAGAGGATTATCACTGGCACATAGAGGTTATGCCCAGGATCACGCAGGTGGCTGGGTTTGAATGGGGCTCAGGGTTTTATATAAATCCTACGCCGCCTGAAGAAGCGGCGAAATATTTAAGAGAGATGACTCTTTAAAAAATTATGGGACAATTAAGACGGGATCCGATAGCAGGAAGATGGGTGGAAGTAGCTGTAACCAACCCTCAGAAATGCGATGAGTTTGACCTGAAACCGCAGGTCAAAAAGGGCGGGACATGCCCTTTTTGCCCGGGAAGCGAAAAAATGACTCCGCCTGAAATTGAGGTAATAAGAGACCCCAAGACAAGGCCTGATACGCCCGGCTGGACAGTAAGGGTGGTTTCGAATAAATTTCCCGCATTGAAGATAGAGGGAGAGATTGACAGGCGCGGCGTAGGCATGTTTGATATGTCTAACGGCATAGGAGCGCATGAGGTAATCATAGAGAACTCAGACCACAATAAAGACCTGGCTGATTTGACACAGGATCAAATAAGAAATGTGATATCAAAGTATAAATCAAGAAGTATAGACCTTGAGAACGACGCCAGGTTTAAATATATCCTGCTTTTTAAAAATCACGGCGAGCCGGCAGGCGCGTCGCTGGAACATTCGCATACGCAGCTTGTGGCTTTGCCGATTGTGCCGAAGAGGGTAAAAGAAGAGCTCAAGGGAGCGCAGAATTATTTTAAATTCAGGGAGAGATGCGTTTTTTGCGACATGATAGCCCAGGAACTGCAGGAAAAAGAAAGGATAGTATTCGAGAACGGGAATTTTATCGCGTTCTGCCCATTTGTGTCGCGTTTTCCTTTTGAGGTATGGCTTTTACCTAAATCCCACAACCCGGAGTTCAGGTCAATAGATGATTCCGCGATTTCTGATATGGCAGAGGCGTTGAAAGAAATACTCGTGAGGATGAAGGTAAAGCTCAATGACCCTGCGTATAATTTTATAATCCATACCGCGCCTATCAGGGACGGGATTTACGAAGAATATCACTGGCATCTGGAACTGATGCCTAAGCTTATGAATGTGGCAGGTTTTGAATGGGGTTCAGGGCTGTATATCAATCCCACCTCGCCTGAACTGAACGCAAAGTGCCTGAGAGAAACTAAAATCTAACATAAAAAGTTCTCGACTATGCTTGCCTTATAAGCTATCGTGACCGCTCGAACAATATTATTTTTCGAACGAAGCAGGGGAGAACAAACAAACAGGAGGAGACAATGGGAGTGAAGGTTGGCATCAACGGGTTTGGGAGGATCGGACGAAATGTTTTCAGGGCGGCAATAGAGAACAGGAACATCGATTTTATAGCGGTAAATGATTTACCAACTCCGCCGGCAACGCTGGCGCATCTTTTGAAATACGATTCTACCTTTGGAGAGTTAAAGGTAAATATAGAGGCGAAGGAAAACGCCATTGTAGTAAACGGAAAAGAAGTAAAGATAATGACCTATAAGGATCCCGCGGAAATACCATGGGCAAGCATGGGCGTCCAGATAGTGGTGGAGTCCACAGGCGTGTTTACTGAAAAGGAAAAAGCGGTAAAGCATATCCAGGCAGGCGCTAAAAAGGTTATCATTACAGCTCCTGCTAAGAACGAGGATCTGACTATTGTAATGGGCGTGAATGAAAGGGTGTATGACCCTTCAAAGCACAGCGTGGTTTCAAACGCGAGCTGCACAACAAACTGTTTAGCGCCTGTGGCAAAGGTCCTGATTGAGAAATTCGGGATCAAAAGAGGACTGATGACCACGATACATTCTTACACCAATGATCAGAGGATACTCGACCTCGTGCATAAGGATTTAAGAAGGGCGAGGGCGGCCGCTCTTTCAATGATACCTACCACTACAGGGGCTGCGAAGGCATTGAGCCTGGTGCTTCCTGAATTAAAGGGCAAACTGGACGGCCTGTCAATAAGGGTGCCTACACCTAATGTATCGCTGGTAGACCTGGTGGTGGAGGTAGAGAAAGACACCACAAAAGAAGAAGTTAATATGGCGTTTAAAGAGGCGGCAGAAGGAAGGCTTAACGGGATCATGGAATATTGCGACAAGCCTCTTGTATCGAAAGACTTTAACGGCAATCCGCGCTCTTCAATAGTGGATGCCGCGTTAACATACGTGATCGACAAGCGTCTGGTAAAGGTCCTGAGCTGGTACGACAACGAATGGGGATATTCGAGCAGGGTAGTGGACTTGATTGAGTATATAGCGGGAAAGGGACTATAGTAACCACCTCAACCTCGTAGGTGACCCTTAAGGGTCACCTACGAGGTTTTTTATTTTATGGAAGACATAGAGGCAAGGGAATTTTCGAAAAAGATCCTCACTATCCAGGAAGAGGAGCGCCACAGGATATCGCGGGATCTTCATGACGAGGTGGGGCAGTTTTCCGTATCGCTCGGCTCGGCGCTGAACATAATAGAAAAAGAGATATCCAGACGCAATTTTGATGCCGCCCTCCGCTTGATCCAGGACGCAAAAAACATCCTCACTGAAACAACAAAAAAAATCAGGACGCTTTTTATAGACTTAAGGCCGGCGGAATTAGGTATGCTGGGCCTTCCTTCAGTCCTCAGGGAACTTTTTGCCCACTACACAAAGACATATCCCTTAAATATAAAGTTCAAGGAAAACATAGGCAGGATCCACATAAAAGACGAAGTGGCTATTACGCTTTACAGGGTTATCCAGGAGGCATTCAATAATATTGTAAAACACGCCAGGGCGAAAAATGTAAAAATAGACTTACTGCTGAAGCAGGGCGAGATAAACTTAAGCGCAGAAGACGATGGCGTGGGTTTCGACGCGGAGGCGTTTTTTAAAGAGGCAAATGTGAATAAGCTGGGTTTGCGCGGCATGAGAGAGCGTGTGGATCTATTGAACGGAAGATTTCTGGTGCAGTCCAAGGTCAGAAACGGGACTAAGATAATTGTCACCTTTCCGATAATCGAAGAGTCATAATGTGAACCTGTCCAACTTCGCAAGTTGCCCATCTGGGCAACTTGCGAAGTTGGACAGGGTAGAGGGAGATATGAGTATAGAGGTAGTGCTGGCAGATGATCACGCGATAGTGAGGCAGGGCCTTGGAGCTTTAATCTCACAGGAACAGGATATAAAGGTGGTGGCAGAGGCCTCTAACGGCAAAGAGGTTGTGGACATAGCGAAAAAAAGTTCAGCGGATATATTTATAATAGATATAACCATGCCTATATTGAACGGCCTGGAGGCATCCAGCCAGATCATGCAGATCAATCCAAAGAATAATGTTATTATTTTGAGCATGCATGACAATAGGGCATTTATAGAAAGGGCCCTTAGTCTGGGTATAAAAGGGTATGTTTTAAAGGATTCAGCAGCTGATGAAATCATACTGGCAATACGCGCTGTTTACAGGAATGAATATTTCCTAAGCCCAAGGATATCAACATTTGTGATACAGGACTATATTGACGCCAGGGGCCAGAAGATAGGCGAAAAAAAGATAGTTTCTCTTACTGAAAGGGAAAGGGAAATACTCCAGCTTATTGCAGAAGGCTATACAAATAAAGAAGTTGCTACGCATCTAAAGATCTCCGTAAAGACCGCTCTTGCCCATAGAAACAATATCATGCAGAAATTGGGCATCCACCGCCAGGCAGACCTCATCAGGTACGCACTCAAGGAAGGTATAACCGCTATATAGTGTATAAGCAAAAAACACCCCTGAAATAGGTATTTGTGCCTATTTACAGAAACTGGTCTATCTGCTATCATTTAGGCCTAAAACAAAAGGGGGTGTGGTATGGCTTTAAAGAAAAGTTCGGCAAAGAAGGTGACTTTTAAGATCAGCGCTCCGAACGCAAAAGACGTGCGGCTGGCTGGCAGTTTCAATTCATGGGATGCCTCAAGAACCTCTCTTAAGAAATCCAAAGACGGCGTGTGGAAAAGAGACTTAACCCTTAAGTCAGGCCGGCATGAGTATAAATACCTGGTTGACGGCCAGTGGCAGAGAGATCCTTTGAATAATCTTT
>JAUYDX010000051.1 GCA_030691625.1 Candidatus Omnitrophota bacterium
CCCTTTGCATAAGAGCCATATATGAAAGCAAGCTCTATCCCCGCGTATTCAGAAACTAACTGCCTCAAACTCCCCTCTATCCCCTCTGTTTTAAATATTATATTTTTAAGATCGTTAAATGCAGGGTACTTTTTGTCTAGAGAATAAAACTTACTCGGTCCTTTGGTAGAGGATATAAATATACCTTCTTGTTCGAGCTTACGCAACTCTCTTGAAAGGTTGCCTGGGTCTTCATTGAGAATGATACCAAGTTCTCGAACGTAAAAAGACTTTTCCGGATTGGTAAAGAAATAGGAAAGTAGCTTTGATTTTAATTTTGAGCCGGTAAAAGGTGTCATAGGATTATTTTGACTGTTGTAATAATTACATCGACTGATGTAAATTATACAACTCCTTATGTTTCGAGTCAAGTTTATTAATTAACAACGCCTTTTACCAAAACATGGCGGACTCGACTGCAACCAATTCGTACCGCATCCGAGATCCACGCTAAGATTATAACCCAACCTTTAGAACGTATACCATTATATCAAAAGTTATCTCAAAAAGTAAAGGAACTACGTTTATTAGGCATGACTTACGAAAAAATATCCAAAATACTAAACATTAACAAGAAAACAGCTGTGAGAGCCTGTCTTCATAAGCTTATCAATTGATGATGCAGACCTAAATTGCCGAATCGAATCGCGGTTGGATAATCACCTAAATTAAAATCTTCTGTCAACTGGGTTACAATTTTATATATTATCTTTTCATTAGTTTTAACTTTTTTTCGATCTATCTGCTCATAAATTTCTATAGCTCTTTTCTTGAAAGCATCTGCTGGAAGCAATATCGCGCTCGCTAGATACTTAGCATTCCTATCCATCCTGTGATAATCTTCCGCACTAATATTCTCATAAATATTGTACATATCATCTATGTCGCTGCATTCAGCGTAGAGTTCTTTATGTAAAATTATATGAGAAAGCTCTTCGGCAAGCGTAAATCGATATTTTCTTTCTTTATAATCCATTAGATACTGGTCTACATAAATAGTTTTTCTTTTAGGCAATACAGCCGCCTCAATCCCATGAAATTCCGCAAGAGAGGAAAAAGGCAGTATCGTATATCTCAATTTGCCTTCCAATATATATTCAATATCAACTTCTAACTTTTTCTTATCATGGAATTGGCTTAAAAATTCTCCGGCTAGACTTTCTAAAGTAGGGATATCATAAAACTGGATTTTCGGTTTGCACATTTTCTTATATCTTTTTAATATCTTCTATTAATTTCTTAATCTGTCCCTTGGAAAGCTTTTTATTAGCCACTGTCCTTAACATCAAAGGCATCAGCTCAGATTCATTAACATATTTTACGATATCCGCTGGTGCCCTTTCTGGAGAATCCGCAGCCAAATCAAAAAGTTTGGCCCATTCTTCACTATCTTTTCTTAACTGCAACGCCTCAGCAATGCTAAATAACATCTTAGTGTCACGAGGCGGGTTAATTTTGTCATTTTCAAGATTGCTATAGTTAGAAGGTAACCAACCTATCTCCTTTGCAAAAGAACGCAAGCCATGGCATTTTTTTAACCTCAATTCCCTTAAATATGATCCAAATGTCTTTTCCATTCTTATCACCCCCCTCTGTTATATAGTTTATATAACACTTTGGAGATTGTCAAGGGAATTGCGTTATTTTTTATTCATTCCACATTTCACATTCATCTAACGCTATCTGGGCGAAAATCTCTAACCCTCTATCAGGCATAGCGCTGTATCTCTCGAGAATAGATAAAGCTACTTTTGAAGGAATGTGCGCCAGGATTACCATAATAGCTTCTTTAGTCTTTGGGTTAGCCTTTTTATCAAATAAAAGCTCACCCATCTTGAGTACCTGTTCATCTGATATCCTCTCATAGCCATTTGGCAATAAAGCATGCCTACCTATATATTGCCCATGTGATTGCAATACAGGATCAGCGCTGTCTATTACCCCTGATACCTGTGGCACCCTGCCATGTTCCTTCCACTGCCTTTCTAAAAACTGCCAAAACTGTTTTTCTGTCATGTTACGCCTCCTTTCTACTATATAAGACACATCTCGAGGCGATTTTCTTTCAAATATTTTAAAAAATAAAAAACCGTCCGCCAAAGCTCTATGGCGGACGGTTAAAAAGTTCGAACTGGTATCAATGGCGGTGTGTTTACCGCTTTGTTCGAACTCACTTTAATCCCCTCTCCCTAAGGGGAGAGGGTAAGGGTGAGGGGGAATAATTCTTCCCCGCAAATTTTCAACGAGGCTCAACAGGCATCTGGCGGTCGCCGCCGCCCGACCGCCAGATGCCTGCGTCCTCGCACATCTGTAGGTAATAGGGCTTGTCCGCTATCCCGCCTATCATCAATCTAAGACACAGTGACGGCGTGATGCCGAGCCAGCCTAAGTTCTCAAAATATATCAGGCGAAAAAATGCTTTAAAGTTAAACCTTGGCTGGCCAAAAAATTCCCAATACCATAAAGCTTTCATGATATAAACTATGAGATCCAACAAAAAAATAAGTATCTCTTTTTGGGCCCATTACTTGTTCGCCAAATTTCTTCTTCATTTTCTTTATTATGTCTTCAGGAGATTCACCGTTATCACGTAAGTTTCTATATAATTGCCCTGCTTCCCAGTCTACAACTACCTGATTATGACCTTTACATCCTACTGAATTGCAAATATAAGAATACTTAAAATTGCAGGGAATTTTTTCTAAACTGGTTTTCTTTTGCGAGAATAAATCTCTCTGATCTGCTACAGTTTGCTTCTTCCCTTTCCATTCTTCTTCGCCCAAAGTCACATCAAAACTAATGATCTCTTTTGGTTTAAAGATTCCTAATGACTTTTTGTTCAGACTTGCTTCTTCTATAATCTCACACATAGAACCGCTTACTAAAGGCATGACATATTTTTTTCGTTTTGACCATGTTGGATCCTTATCGGTGCCAATAATTTCGCCTGGCTGAATATTCTCTAAATCTGGCCTATAACTTTCTGGGCGATTATCTTGTGTATGTTTTTGCACTCTTAATTTTATCCATTGATATTTATGAAACCATTTATCGAATGGCATATCTCTAAATCGTACAGGATATAGCCTTATAAATTTATTATCTTCTGTAATCCCTGCGACGCAAACGGTTTCTCCATATTTTGTGCTTAGGCTTGGGTATGCCTTTACTACAACTAAGATATTTTTCGTCTCCCAGTTATTCATATTATATGCCTTACTTCTATATTATCATTAAACATCTCCTCTATTGTAGAAGAGATAGCCTGGCGATGGCATTCCTGATAATCTTTTTCAAAACACATAAGGCAGCAATTCAGTTCTTCTACTAAGTTTTTTAATCTCTGCAAGCTTTCTTCTTGTGTTCCTAAATAGGCCTGATATTTTTCTAAAAAAGCTTCAAAATCCTGATTATCTTTTAGATCCTGACGCAATTCGCGCGGAGTGCCTAATCTTTGGAGATGCACATAATCTATATCGTTCTCCTGTAGCAATGTTTCTAATCGTGTTTTTGAAAACCCTGGCTTTCGGCTAATAGGATTTTGGCGAACATCTACTAACAAGGAAACATTGTTTTCTTTAAGCTTCCCCAGAAAATCTTCTGGCTTAAGACCCTGATAGCCAATTGTCATTAAAAGTCTATTATCCATATGGATTATAAATAGTTTACACTATAAATTTAGCTTTTGCAATTTACTGCTTCTATAATATAAGACACATCTACAGGCAATTTTCTTTCAAAAAAATTCTTTGAGAGTACAAAATTTAAGCTCTTGGTTTTACTTTTTCTACATATTTAAAAAAGTCTTGTGTATTTCTGAGTTTTATTATTGCATCTTTGTTTAAAAATAGTGATTCTTTTTTGTTAATACCTTTATTTATAAAAATATTCTCTATAAATCTTTCTTGTGTTATCGGCATATTTTTAGTTTCTTGCCCCCATAACCTAGAAAAAGATTCTATATTAACGACATACATTTTTCTAGTTTGTTTTCCAAAAAATAAAAACCGATTAGTTTTAAAAGGTACGTCGTAGTTAACCAAAACCTTATTATCTTTAAACCAATTAAAACTTTTGTCCGCCCCTTTCTTAGCTGCTTCATAACAAGAGTCTGATAAACAACACCCCATCCACTCCTGTTGTTTTTCAAGAGAACATGCTTCTCTTAATGCATCGCCTATAATTATATTTTTTTCTTTATCAAACAAAAAGTCTCCAAAAGCCATTGCTCCTCGAACAGGTAAATAAGGCGATTTCCTAATGCTTAACAATAGCATTAACAATAGTGAACTCTTTATTATGCCCTCGAATAAAGTATCAGAAATTCCTGGTTCATGAGAATAAAGAATAAAAGTATCAGAAAAGTTAATCACATTAATATTGCTATTTTTTGTAATAACTTCGAGATCTTCTAAAACTTTGTTTTGTATTTTATATTCTTCATCTATGAAAATATTCTCTACACGCTTGCCATAACCCAGAACATCAAAATACGCAACGAATCTTTTGTAGCTTTTATCCAAGATTTAACTCCAATCTTAATTTACTGCTATTTTGGAATTTTTATCCTTTGCACATACCCTTGTTCATTGAAAGTTACTGTTTCCTTCCAGTTATTTTTTGCCACTTCTTCATCTTCAGCTATAAGATTAACGTCAAGCAGCTTGCCGTCTCTTTGGACAGTAGTAACTATCAGAGATTCCCCTTTGCCTTTGTTCATTGCGTCTATTAGTTGAGAAAAGGACCAATTTAAAGTCTCTTGCTTATCCATTTTCACTATAAATTCTCCTGGTTTCAAATTTTGCTTGTAAGCAGGAGAATTAACTGCAATACCAAAAATATAAGGATAAAAATTATTTCCGTCTAATGTGCAAGGATGAGACAACCAGATACCAAAAGCTCCATCTTTTGTATCGTCTTTTTTTATTGCATCCCTATTAACTGGAAAGTTAGGGTTTCTCTTTCCAAATAAATACTTTAGCACAGCTTGCCCAGAAAGACGAATATCTGAAGTTGAAGTCGCCCCTACTACAGAACCAGACCATATAAGTTTCTT
The DNA here is from genome assembly GCA_030691625.1 of Candidatus Omnitrophota bacterium. Taxonomy (GTDB): domain Bacteria; phylum Omnitrophota; class Gorgyraeia; order Gorgyraeales; family Gorgyraeaceae; genus UBA10183. The sequence continues at coordinate 5,096 of JAUYDX010000051.1, forward strand.
TAAATTTTTATCAAATACATAAACAATGAAACAGGGATAATATGAACCAGTATAACCACCTGGCTTTGTAACTGTTATAGGTACGTACTGCCCTGGTGTCGTGGTAGTAGCCGTTCCCGACCCAGAACCAGTCCCATGAAAATAAGTAGAACCTATATTACCAGAAACATTATTATAACTATTAATAAATGTTGTTTGAGTCTGCCCAGGAACATACCAAGGAATAGTATATGAAGATGGTGGAATATACTGCGTTTTATATTCATTAGAATAAGAAATTAGTACCAAAAAATCTGCTTCTTTGACATCATTAACATAGCTGTATCCTAACGATTCAAAGTGATTCCTTAGTATAAATAATATTTGCTTTTCTTCGATAGGATTTATTTTGTTTTCTTTATCTAGTCCCGCTTGTGGAAGTACAGAAAAATTTTTATACACATCGAAGCTAACCTCGGGATCTTTTTCGTACTTTACTGAGGGCGGAGTATTCATCCAAATCATACCAGGCTTTAATGTAGTTGCGCATCCGCTAGATACTAATACGAAAAATATTAAACATATTAATTTCTTCATATTCATATTCTCCTATTTGATCAGCTCGTCGACAGAAACATTTAAAGCCTTTGCTATTTTAGCAACTGTAGTAATAGTTGGCTCTTTGGCAACTCCAGCTTCGATTTTTACAACTGTGGCTGTTGAAATATCAGCTAATCGTGCAAGTTTCTCTTGTGCCAATCCTTTTTTAGTCCTTAGTTTTTTTATATTCTCTGCGAGCATCTTTTCTCCTTGACAATATAGTATAAATATATTAGTATAATAATATTGATATTATTATTTAATGCCTTATATCCTTAACTAATTATATAACAAAAATGTTTAATTTTAAAGCACTTTTTCGCCTGATATATTTTGAGAACTTGGATTTTTCTTTCTTCCGCTCAGGGCAGACTTTGGGTGCAGGCAAAATCTGCCCTGAGCGGAAAACTTAGGCTGGCTCGGCATCACGCCGTCATGAGTGTTTTCACAGAAGTTAGGCGGGATAGCGGACGAGCCCTATTGCTCAGAGATGTGCGAGGACGCAGGCATCTGGCGGTCGGGCGGCGGCGACCGCCAGATGCCTGCTGAGCCTCGTTGAAAATTTGCGGGGAAGAATTATTCCCCCTCACCCTTACCCTCTCCCCTTAGGGAGAGGGGATTAAAGTGAGTTCGAACAAAGCGGTAAACACACCGCCAGTTAGGATAGGGAGCGTCTTGTAAGAAGGGACGGAAGGTACCTTCCGTCGAAAAAACGAGGCGCCGCTCTTTTAAAATAAAGTTCGAACCAATCTTTTCCAGAAATTCTTTCTGGGATTCTAAATTTCCCTCACGAACTACGCAATCTATTCTATTTAAGGTAGTTACGAAATCTTTCGCCTGTTCGAACCAATTATCGCCCCCATCAGCAAAATCTTTCAATGACTCTTGCAAGGTTTTCTTCTCGTTAATGAGCTTCTCTTTAGCCTTCTGATATTCTTCAAGAGATAAACTATTCTCAAGGTACATATCTATAAGCTTATTTATCTTATTATCAACGTTAATTATTGTATCGCGTAGATTTTGCTGATGGGGGCGTGATGATTGGACAGCCTCAAGCTTATCTTTTTCTAATTCTTTTAATATATTAGCCGTCCAATCATCACACAAAGAAACTTTTTGAAGAATAGACCTAACCTGCTTAGATAATTCTTCTTCTCTGATATACTTCTGGCTGCAATTCGTGTATCTCTTAGTACATCTATAATATGTATGGCCTTTCTGGATTTCTGCAGTAATCATACGTCCACACTCGCCGCATTTCATAAGCCCGCGTAATATGAAATGTTTCTCAGATTTCTTAGGCTTACCGCGAGCCTTCATAACCTCCTGGCACTTATCAAAAAGTTTCTTTGTGATAATTGGTTCGTGCGTCCCCTCATAAATCTCGCCCTTATATCTAAATACACCATAGTATATTGGATTTTTAAGCGTATGCTGATATTGGCTGATACTCATAGGCTTATTCTTACATCCAGTAAGGCCTAATGAATTTATCTTATCTCGCAACTCTTTGAGGGCATAATTACCCGTAGCATATAGGGCGAAAGATTTCGTAATGAAAGGAGCTTTGCCCTCATCGATGATAATAGTCCTTGTTTTGCGGTCATTGATATAGCCTATCGGTGCCCACTGAGGCCATATGCCCTTACTAAGTTTCAAGCGTATACCTCGCTTAATGTTTTCCGACAGGGCATCGATATAATATTTACTCTGCCCAAATGCGATAGATAGCATAAACTTACCCTGCGCATTATCATCGAAGCGATATGTAGGGAATCGTAAGTCCTTGATAATGCCCTGATCCACTAGGTAAATAATCTTACCGCCATCAACGCTATTACGCGCAAGTCTATCAGGATGCCAGGCTAATATACCATCAGCATGACCACGCTCTATCTGTAACAGCATATCATTAAATATAGGTCTACCTGGTTTCTTGGCGGTCTTAGCCTCAATAAGCTCCTTAACTATAGATAAGTTCTCTCTTGTAGCATATTCTCTGAGTTCTTTGATCTGCGCTTCGATAGAGAGTATCTGCCTATCCTCATCATCAGTGGACTTACGGGCATATATAAAGTATCTCATAAAGGGCAAAGCTCCTTTCATTCGTGAGGGAAATTTAGAATCAGTCATTTTGCTTTTGAGATAAATATAGATCTCAAAAGTAGAAATGACTAAAAGATTGGTTTAAGAACTTTATTTTAAAAGAGCGGCGCCTCGTTTTTTCGACGGAAGGTACCTTCCGTCCCTTCTTACAAGACGCTCCCTATCCTAACTGGCGGAGGAGGTAGGATTCGAACCCACGAGGCCCTTGCGAGCCTAACGGTTTTCAAGACCGCCGCATTCGACCGCTCTGCCACTCCTCCGATTTAGATAAGCTTAAATATTACGCCAAACTGGTCTTCTGCCAGTATTGTGAAACGGGGATCTTTTCTGACCTGTTCTACAAGATCGTTGAAATAGTTTTTGCCTGCATAGCCATATTTGACGTTAAAAACGTTTTTAAACACAGTGTATGGATCCTGCATCTTGCCAAAAGAAACATCCCTGTAAATCCTGTAAAGTTCAGGGTTTTTATTATACATATAAACCGGGTCGAGTGTTACAAAATAATCATCCTTCGGATTCAGGCCTATGAAATACTGGGAATCAGACCAGTTTGCGTGGAATATGAGTTCCCCTTCAGGGATATTCTGCTCCATCCATTTTCCCATTGCCTCATAGTGGCCGTTTATGACCCTGGCTACAAAGGCGTTATAGCGTATGCCATTGAAAGAATTAACAGCCAGTATGATAAATAATGCGGCAAGGCCTGCCAGGGCTATCCTGGTTATCTTCTTGCCTCCCTCAAAATAATCCGAGAAATAACACGAGAACGCCATGAGCATTATCAGGTAACCGTGGCTGAGATATCTTTTGCATGTAAATGAAAGCACGAAAAATAACGCCGCAAGGGCCAGGAATACCTTTGTCTCAAACCTGGGCTTCGGCATCCTAATGACTGCGAGATACAAAACCGCGATAACACCGATAATGACAACAGGGTACTGCAGCATGTATTCCCTGGTATTCAGCGGAAAAAACTCAGCCCCGAGCTCAAGAACGCCTGTCTTCATCGTATAGATCGGGACAAGTATTGAGTTCAGGTAGAAAACAATTATGTTATTCGGAAAATTCGGATGCGCGATAAATCCCGCCAACACCCCGATAGACGCGAATAAGATATTCTTCGCGCAGAATTCTTTTTTATCAAAATGCCTGATGATTTCAATGATGCAGGCGTACAATATTATTAAAGGGCTTGTCACGTGAATAAACGTGTAAAAAATAGCTGTGAACAATACCCAGAGGTACTTCTTTTGTATTAAAAGATGGATCGCCAGAAGGTTTATCAATATCACTATGGTCATGGGCCTGGGGCTGGAAACCGTTTCCATAAACAGGCTGGATAAAAGAAAACTGGCCAAAAAAATTGGCAGGATAATTTTATTAGAATATTTTTTCAGGATCAGATAAAACCCCAGGAACAGAATGCTTGTAAAGATAAACGCGGCGATTTTCACGCCGAAAAATATGTTCTTAAAAAACGTGAATGGGATCAGGAGAGCGTGATAGAGAAAATCCTTGTCCCCGAAATTCCCGTTAAACGTGGAAAACCTGGCCCAGTGGAAATTATACCTGGGCCCCAGGTCCCTTAAGAATTCCGCCATCCTTATGTGGAGGTAGCCGTCCGCATCGTAAAGTGTGGGCGTGGAAAACTGCGTGTAAAAGATAACGCCTATGCCGATTATTAGAATAAAAATTGTGGGTAGGCTGTGTCTTGCCATATCTTTAGCGCAACTCCTTAAGGCCCATTGTTAATTCATCTTTTTTATCAGCAAAATTCAATGCCGTTTCTTTTGTTATCTTTCCTTGCCTGTATAGATCCAGAAATACCTGGTTAAAGGTCTGCATGCCGTACATAGAACCGTCTTTCATGTAATATTCTATTTCGTGAACCTTGCCCTCTCTGATTAATTCCTGTATCGTAGGCGTAGGGATAAGCACCTCGCATGCCGGTATCCTGCTGCTTCCGTCTTTTAAAGGTAAAAGCCTCATGGACACTATGCCTTTTAGCAACAGAGACAGCTGCATCCTGATTTCCGCGTGCTGGTGAGGCTGAAAAAAATTCACAATCCTTTCAATGGTGTGGGCGGAGTTTATCGTGTGGATATTAGCTATTACCAGCTGGCCTGTTTCAGCTGCTGTCATGGCTATTGACATAATATCAGCTGTCCTTATATCGCCTATAAATATAACATCAGGAGTCTGGAGCATGGCGTACTCCAGCGCAGAGTGAAAACTATCTGTATCTATCTTAATTTCCCTCTGGCTGACAGTAGCCCTTTTATCCTGGAACAAAAATTCTATGGGGTCTTCAAGGGTTATGATATGCTTTGGCAAGTTTTTATTTATATATTCTACCATACTGGCAACTGTGGTGGATTTGCCGCTGCCTGTGGTACCTGTTATAAGGATAAGCCCGCGTTTTTCATTGCATAGATTTTCAAACACCTTTAAAGGAAGGTTCAATTCCTCAAATGTCAGAATCTGCGTAGTGATGGCTCGTATCGCGATTACAGGCGTCCCCCTCTGCTGGAATATAGTGGCCCTGAAACGGCCAAGGTCTTTTATCCCGAAACATATTACGCCTTCTTTTTGGCCCTTATAAAGATGTTTCTGGCCTTTCGTAACCACATCTCCTACAAGCGCGTCCAAATCATGCTCATCCAGAGGGGTGCCATCTTTAAAAAGCTCGCCGTTTATCCTCATGCACACAGGGCTGCCTGCCTTAAGAAGCAGGTCAGAGGCCTTTTTATCCATCATCTCTTTTAATATATTAACAAGGTCCATATCATGGCCTCCTACTCTGACTTGGCGGAGAGGCAGGGATTCGAACCCTGGGTACCTTTCGGTACACACGCTCTCCAGGCGTGCGCGCTAAACCGGGCTACGCGACCTCTCCGTTTATTAACCCTCACCCAAACCATCCCAACCTCGTAGGTTGCGGTAAACCGCAACCTACGAGGTTCTTTATTTACAAAAACAATTGTTTCCAGAACGACCAGTAGAAAAATTTTGTTTTTTCGTAAATACTGGAAATAAAATCTGTGAAAGACACATCCCTGAAAAAAAGGCTCATTATGAGAAATACCACCGCGAGATTCACGATATAAATAAAGGATATTGAAGAAAGATACCCTGTCTTTATAAGGTCTGACTGCTTCTCTTTGATGCTTTCAGCTGTATAAGCCAGATGGAACATCAGGGTAAAACCCACCAGGAATATAAATGCCCCGTAATATTGTGTTATATCAATAAAAAAGGTTAGGATAAAATAAATTATAGCCACCACTACTGTATAAACAGGCAAAAGATACGGGGCCAGCATCACGAAAAAATTAGGCGTGGTGGTTTTCACGCTGCCGCCTTTACTGGACACCTTCATATTGCTGGCCTTGCCGCCTGAAAATACCGTGGCAAGCGCGTGCATGGATTCGTGGCCGAATACGTATAAAAAATCCAGCCTGAATAATAACAGATGCATGACAGAATACATGAGCGCGCCCAGAAGAAAATACAGCGCTGATTTAGAGACATCCTGTATTGAGATTATGCCGTCATAAAAACTTACGGTGGTTATTATGCAGACAGGTATAAGCAGTATGCTGATTATAAAACGCAATGCGCTCATTTGGTTATCCTTTCTCTATCTCCCATATACGGCCTCAGGACTTCAGGGATAACAACGCTTCCGTCCTTTTGCTGGTAATTTTCAAGTATGGCTACTACGGTCCTCGCCATTGCAATGCCTGAACCATTGAGCGTGTGCACATATTCCAGTTTTTTATCCTTTGTCCTGTATTTTATATTGGCGCGTCTCGCCTGGAAATCAGTAAAATTACTACAGCTGGACACCTCCAGATTTTTCTCTATGCCTGGAGCCCACGCCTCTATGTCATAACACTTACTGGCAGCAAAGCTGATATCGCCTGTGGCGAGCATGAGCACCCTGTAAGGAAGGCCTAATTTCTGGAGCACTGTTTCAGCATTGGCCAGTAATTTCTCCAGCTCGTCAAAGGACGTTTCCGGCTTTACAAACTTCACAAGCTCTACCTTGTCAAACTGGTGCACCCTCATAAGGCCTTTTGTGTCTTTTCCATAAGAACCTGCCTCGCGCCTGAAACACGCTGTATAAGCAGTGTAATATACTGGCAGGTCTTTTTCATCCAGGACATCATCCCTGTGGATATTAGTAACAGGCACCTCTGCTGTAGGTATTAGAAACAGGTCGTCATCCTTTAATCTATACATATCTTCTTCGAGTTTTGGAAGCTGGCCTGTGCCTGTCATACTTGCCCTATTCACTAGAAATGGCGGGAATATCTCTTTATAGCCATGCTCTGTGGTATGAAGATCCAGCATGAAGTTTATAAGCGCTCTTTCTAAAAGCGCTCCTAATCCTTTAAAGAGACAGAACCCTGAGCCTGATATCTTAGAAGATCTCGGGAAATCCAGTATGTCAAGCTCTTCACCCAGCTCAATATGCGTTTTTGGCTTAAAATCAAACTTCCTTTGCTCTCCCCATTTCCTTATTTCCTTATTGTTCTCAGGACTGCCTATAGGTATTGAATTATGGGGTATATTTGGGATATAGTACATCAAATTGCCTAATTTATTATCAATTCCCTCCACTTTTATGTCTAAATCATCGACTTTTTGGGACAATACCTTCATTTTGTCTAAAATGACCTTATCTGGCTTGCCTTTCTTGGAAATAGCGTTTCTTTCTGCCTTTAATGACTCTACCTCAACCAGGATCTTTCTTCTTTCAGTATCCAGGTCTAGAACCTCCTGGATGTCCAGTTTCATGTTTCTATTCTTTATGGCAGTCTTTACTATATCTGGATTCTCTCGTATAAATTTAATATCTAGCATACATTCTCCTATTTGTATATACCATCCCCAAACAACTTGACACTTCAAACATTGTCACAAGTGTAAAGTTGTTTAGCCCTTGATGACTCCAAGCGGACGCATGCGGCAGACCTTTGTTGAAAGCCCGGCTCCATGCACCACATCCACTACCTCGTTCACATCCTTGTAAGCCTCTGGCGCTTCTTCTGCCAGAGTGCCCCTGGATTTAGCTCTGACTATTATACCACTTTTTTGAAAAAGTTCTCTATCAATTTGTCTTCCGTGGCATGCCTTGATAGCGCCTGAGCGGGAAAGCCGTCTGCCTGCGCCGTGGCATGTAGAACAAAATGTCTCGCTGGCTCCTTTGGCGCCTGCCAATAGAAACGAGTTCCTTCCCATGTCTCCAGGTATTATAACAGGCTGCCCTGTTTCTTTATACGCCTTGGGCAAATCAGGATGCCCTGGCGGAAATGCCCGTGTTGCGCCTTTTCTGTGAACGCAAAGGAGTTTTTCCCTGCTGTCCACAATATGCCTTTCCATCTTAGCGATATTATGCGCCACGTCGTAAACAAGCCTTAACCCAAGAGAACTCCAGCTTTTATTAAACACCTTTTCAAAGACATTCCTCGCCAGATGCATAAGGCACTGCCTGTTTGTCCAAGCGTAATTCGCGGCGCATTTCATTGCTGCAAGGTAAGCCTTCCCTTCCGGAGAATTAAGAGGCGCGCACGCCAACTGCCTGTCAGGCACATTGATATTATATTTATCCAGACAGCTCATCATGCCCTTTACGTAATCATCGCATATCTGATATCCCAGGCCGCGCGAGCCGGAATGTATCATCATTGTAACCTGGCCCTTGAACAAATCGAAGATGCCGGCGTTTTTCTCGTCATAGATCTCATCCACCACCTGTATCTCTAAAAAATGATTTCCTGAACCCAGTGTGCCTGATTGGTCCTTTCCTCTTTCATATGCCCTTTTTGAAACACCTTGTGGGTTGGCGCCTTCCATGCATCCATTATCTTCTGTGAATTCTAAATCCTCTTTTACGCCATAGCCTTTTTTTACTGCCCATTCAGCGCCTTTTAAAAAAATCTCGTCTTCGTCCCTGGCGTTTGCCCTGATATCGCCGCTTGACCCAATGCCTGAAGGGATATTATTAAAAAGAGAATTAACCAGTTGCTCTAATCTGGGTTTTACATCCTGCAGGACTAAATCGCTCCTTAACAATCTCACCCCGCAATTTGATACGACAAAATTATTGGCAATAAAATTATGATGCGGATGAGCTACTGTAAAATCATAAACCCAATCACCATACTCTGCATTACAGATATGCTCTATTCTTTCCCAGACCATGCCTGATTTGCCTAATCCATAGGTGGCCTTTTCAATATAATCTTCAAACGTAGGATCTTTACCCCACATCCTGGGTTCCCTCTCTATTAACCCATAAAGAGAGCGTTCAATAAATCTCTTAGATATGCGTTCTGATGAAAAGGCATTATAAATAGCCTCTGGACTCCATTTGCTGTTTAATTTTAACTTTGGCGCCATAGTTACAACTTCTCTTCTTTGAGCTGTTATCCTGTCTTTTGATCTCAAATACCCGGCGGCTGCATTAGCTAAAAATTTACGTTTTTCATTATATTCAAAACCGATTCTGCTATAGAGTTTGAGCAAATTCTGCGTCTCGCTTGATATCATCAGGCGTAAACGATACGAAACAATACCTTCTTTATTGACATATTCTTTTCTCTGGCTTATTTGATGAGTGCGCACACCAAAATCTGAAAGTAAAATGCCTATATCTTCCAGAAATTTCCTTCCATTTTCTATATCCCCATAAGTTTTGTTCATGGAAACTGTAGGGCAATAAAAATTATACCCATGACCTGTCAAAGTTTTTGGAGAAGACATCTCTGCCCCAAAGAAACCTGCCAGAAATAACCTCTTCTGCCAAAGAGGAGCGCTAAATAACCATTTTGGAAATTCGTACGGTTGGCGGCATTTATTACCTATCGGCATGCCTAATGACGCCAGAAGTACGGCGAAACTTGACGAAGCTACCTTAAGCCATGTTTCCTTTCTGTCAAACTCATAAGTCGAATAACTGGTATCTATATGATGGCGTTTATTCCTTGAATATATCCCAGTTTTAAAACCTATTTTTTCTATATCAGATTTTATTTTTATTAAATCTTCTTCTTCGCCGTAGAAACAGGTATTCCCTTTCTCTTTTTTGTTTACAAAATAAATCAGGCCATCTCCAAAACAATAACCCATAATCTTAAGTAAGCAGGGAAACTGGGAGGAATCGTATCTTAACGGCAGTAAATTTCTTTTTTCAAGCTGATTCAATATCTGCTCAATAGCATTTCCTTTGGAGCTTTTCCCTAAGTTAAGTAAAAGTTTTTTGATGCCTTCTTTGTCAGCAATTATATCTGAACTTGGCGCTTCATACTTAACTCCCTCAAAAGGATAGACAGCAACTTCTTCATATAGCTTTAATCTGCTTACAGGCTTCATCCCGTCCTTGGTATAAAACGGGTGATCTTCTGTTGCTGTTATGCGCCTAAGCGTTTCAGTAACAATATCAAGCACTGTATGTTTTGGCTTTTGCTTTAAAAATCCTATGATCTCTGTGGGCTCTTCTTTTTCTGTGGTAAAATTCAAACATTTTATCTGCGTTTTCTGGAAATTATTTTTAAAATCTTTAATCTTAATACTATACCCTAATTCATTTAGAATTAAGGCATCCTCTGAAAGGCAACAAATATCATACCCAATTGCGCCTGGCGCAACTACTCCACTTTTATCAGGATCAACTGCTGCTACACCACCGATTGCCATACCATAACCCCAATGGATATCAGGCATGGCAAGGGAATATTTCACTATGCCTGGCAGGAACGCCACATTTGCCACCTGTTCAGGGGCTTTGTCATTGATTATTTCCGGGAAGAGCTTGTCGTTTGCGTAGATGATGCCGGGGACTTTCATCCCTGGTTTATAGGATTGGGGGATTTTCCAGCGGAACTCGTCGAGTTTTTCTAATTTACCCTCAAATGCCTGGGCCATAATCACACATCAAAAATAATAGCGCAGCTAAAACCCTCCACAGCTTCTTCAATCTTAAGGTTGTGAAAAGTCACTGCCTTTATCTCTGTGTAGCTGGAAGACTGGTAAAGATCTATGGTTGAACCCTCGATCTCCGCCGTGAGGCCTGAATTATTCAGTCCCAATATCCTGAAACTGTCTATACATATCTTTTCTTTGCTGAAGATATAGAGGAGCTCTGAGAGCCAGTTTACCAGAAGGTCTTCCAGGACATCTGTGGTATTTTTTATTTCTAATTTCTTAGTTACCCTTTCTCCTTTTAACGGGCCCTTGCCGCAGGAGATAATGTGAAACATGCCTTTTGCTGAATTTTCAAATAACTCGATGAGGGTAACACCCCGCGCTTTGATGCCGATATCTGCGGTGTGGTCAATAATCTCATAGGGTTTCATGAATTATGGTGAGCCGCCCGCGACTTGAACGCGGCACACCCACATTAAAAGTGTGGTGCTCTACCAGATGAGCTAGCGGCCCAATTATCTATTATACGAGTTCTTTTTCTTTGTTCACGAGGAGTTCGTCTATCTTTTTGGTGTATTTCTCAGTAAGTTTCTGGACATCGTCATGGCCTTTGAATTTCGCGTCTTCTGTAATCTGCTTGGATGATTCCATTTTATCTATAGCTGCCATAGCGTCTCTCCTTACAGTCCTTATGGAGACCCTGCCCTGTTCCGCGATCTTATGCAGTATCTTTTTTAATTCTTCTATCCTTTCCTTCGTAAGCGTCGGTATGGATATCCTTATGATCTTACCGTCGTTCACAGGATTGATACCCAGCTCTGATTTAAGTATCGCTTTCTCAATCGCGGCGAGGTTCCCTGCGTCCCACGGATGTATGGATATGAGCCTGGGCTCAGGCACTGAAATCGTAGCCACCTGCTTTAACGGCATGTGGGTATCGTAACACTCCACCATGACGCCTTCCACAATAGCGGGATTCGCGCGGCCGGTCCTGATCTCTGAAAATTCCCTAAGCGTGGCGTCAACGGTCTTTTTAAGCTTTTCCTCTGTATCGTGCACCTGTTTTTGTAATGGTTCCATGCTCTCCCCCCTTTTTACAATTAACAGACGATAGTGCCTATCTTTTCCCCGAGTAAAACCCTTTTTATGTTCCCTTTAGTAGTAAGGTCAAATACGATGATCGGAAGTTTATTATCCATGCAGAGGCTAACAGCAGTGGCATCCATAACCTTAAGGCCTTTTTTCAGGACCTGCAGGTATTTAAGAGACTTAAATTTCTTCGCTGATTTATCTTTTTTCGGGTCTGCCGAATAAACGCCGTCCACCTTGGTAGCTTTTAGTATGACATCAGCGCCTATCTCAATGGCCCTGAGGCTCGCGGCTGTGTCTGTGGAAAAATACGGATTACCCGTGCCTGCCACAAAAATAACTACCCTGCCTTTTTCCAGATGCCTTATGGCCTTTCTCCTTATATACGGCTCAGCCAGCTCCTGCATATCTATGGCTGTCTGGACCCTGGTAAAAACCCCTGCCTTCTCGAGGCTATCTTGAAGGGCTAAGCCGTTTATTACAGTCGCGAGCATCCCCATATAATCAGCTGTGGTCCTGTCAACCCCCTGGCCTTCTGCAGTGGACCCCCTGTAGATATTGCCGCCGCCTATTACAATGGCGATCTCCACCCCAAGCTTTTTAACATCCTTCATCTCTTCCGCGATGGAGCGCGTCACTTCAGGGTCTATACCGTAGCCCTGTTTACCCTCAAGCACTTCACCGCTCATCTTAATAACCACTCTTTTATACGCGGGTTTTTTCTGTGTCATATTATTTTATGTCTTCGCCTACCTGAAATCTTACAAATCTTCGAATCAGGATATTTTCGCCCACCTTGCCGATAAGCGTATTCAGATAGTCTTTTATGGTTATCTTGTCGTCCTTTACAAAAGGCTGGTCCACGAGACATACCTCTGAATAAAATTTCTCCAGCTTTCCCTGTACTATCTTTTCCACCACATTCTCAGGTTTATTCTTTACGCTTTCTTTTAAGACGCTTTTTTCTCTTTCCAGGATATGCGCAGGCACCTCTTCCCGGGATATATAGCTAGGGGACGTGGCGGCTATCTGCATTGCGACGTCCTTTATGAACTGCCTGAAATCCTCGCTTCTCGCCACAAAATCTGTTTCAGAGTTCACTTCTACGAGCACGCCGATCTTACTGTTTGAATGGATATAGGAACCGACAGCTCCTTCCTTGGCGCATCTTCCCGCTTTTTTAAGCGCTACTACCTGGCCTCTCTTCCTCAATATATCAATAGCTGTCTCCATGTTTCCGTTGGACTCTTCCAGGGCCTTTTTACAGTCCATCATGGGCGCGTTTGTCTTTTCTCTCAGGGTCTTTACTAAATCTGCGCTTATTGCCATATGAATACACCTCTTTCTATTGTTAATTATTCGCTGGTTTTCGTTGTTGAGTGGGGCTTATAGCTTTTCTTTTTAACAGGCTTTATCCTCTTTTCCTCTTTATCCTTAAGGGTATTTTCCTTTATAACCTCGACAAGCTTTTCTGATTTTTCCTTGTCAATGGATTCTCTTGTCTCATCCTCTTCCTGCTGACGCGCCAGCTCAGCGATATTGGATTCCTCAAACTGTTTCTTGCCTTCCACGATGCTGTCTGTGATAAGCCCCGTCAGAAGTTTTATGGAACGCAGGGCATCGTCATTCGCGGGTATTGGATAGTCAATAAGGTCAGGATCCGCGTTTGTATCTATTATAGCGATTATGGGTATACCCAGTTTCCTGGCCTCTTTAACCGCGATGTCTTCTTTTTTCGCGTCCACGATGAATACCGCGCCAGGCATCTTTTTCATGCTGACTATGCCCTGAAGATTTTTTTTCAGCTTATCCATTTCCTTTGTCAGTATGGCTTTTTCTTTCTTCTTAATAGCCTCAAAAGTCCCGTCTTTCTGCATGGTCTCTATGGATTCCAACCGCTTTATACTGTTGCGTATGGTCTTGAAATTTGTCAGGGTGCCTCCCAGCCACCTGTCCTTTATATAATACATGCCTGAGCGCTGGGCCTCCTGGAATATGATATCCTGGGACTGGCGTTTGGTGCCCACGAAAAGCACTGACTCGCCTTTTGAGGCAATGGATCTCGCGAATTCCCTCGCCTTATTCAGGTAATCCACTGTCTTTTCAAGGTCTATTATATAAATATTGCTCCTCTCTCCGAATATGAATTTCTTCATCTTGGGGTTCCACCTGGAGACATGATGACCGAAATGAACCCCTGCTTCCAATAACTGCTTTATTAACTCCGTGTCCACTTTTCCTCCTTATATATTTAGGGTTTAATTGGATTTGATATTATATAACATAACTTATGTGATTTCAAGCACTTTTTTGCTATACTCTGGATCTGAACTGGAGCTCGTATAAGTGCTTGTAAAGGCCTGATTTTTGCAATAATTGGGAGTGATTTCCTGTCTCAACTATTCTTCCCGCGTCAAAAACCGCTATATTATCAGCGTGCTCTACAGTGGAGAGTCTATGGGCAATCACGAATACGGTCCTATTTGCCATGAGCCTGTTAATAGCCTCCTGCACCAGCTTTTCAGATTCTGTATCCAGCTGGCTCGTGGCTTCGTCCAGTATAAGAATGGGCGGGTCTTTAAAAAGCGCCCTGGCAATGGCTATCCTCTGCTTTTCACCGCCTGAAAGCTTAATGCCCCTGTCGCCTATAATCGTGTCATATCCCTTAGGTATCTTCATTATGAAATTATGGGCATTGGCTGCCTTTGACGCCTCTATTATATCTTCCAGTTTGGCCTTAGGTTTACCAAACGCGATGTTATTTTTTATGGTGTCATTGAAAAGTATGGTCTCCTGGGAAACAATGCCTATGTGATTCCTGAGCGAAGGCACGCTGAAACCCCTTATGTCTTTTCCGTCAATCAAAATTGAGCCCTTGCCAGGATCGTAAAACCTGGGTAAAAGATTTACTAGCGTGGTCTTGCCTGCTCCGCTCATGCCCACTATCGCGAGTATCTGGCCTTTAAGAAGTTTTATGTTCAATCCCTTTAATACAACCTGGCCTTCATTATAAGAGAATTCTATATCCCTGAATTCTATGGAATCTTTGAAATCCTTAAGCTCCTGCGCGCCTGATGCGTCTTTAATTGTCACTTCCCTGTCCAATATGTCATAAACCCTGGTAATGGCTGCCATTGCCTGCAGGTTTATGCCGTAAAGCCTGGAAAGCCTTTTAAGCGGCTTAAGGAGCGATAGCAAAGCTGCCAGAAACGCTATAAACGCTCCTGCGCTCAAACGGCCCTCCACTACCTCTTTGCCTCCGCACCACAGCACAACGCCCATGCAGAGTATGCCCACGAATTCTCCGAGCGGGCTTATTATGGCTACGCGCTTTACAGACTTTATCATCATGCTGTAATATCTATTGTTATGCGATCTGAATTTTTCCCTCTGGTAATTCTCAGCTGAAAATGACTTCACTATGCCTATGCCGTATATGGTCTCGAAAAGAAGAGAGTTAATATCAGCCATGCTCTCCTGCGTAGAGGTGCTGATCTTTCTCAGCTTATTGCCTATTTTCAGGACAGGAAATGTTATAAGCGGGAAGATAAATATCGTCACCAGTATAAGCCACCAGGAGATTGAAAAATAAACCTTTATCCAGATAAGTATGACTATGTATACCAGAAGCTGTATGGGCTGCAGCAGAAGGTCTGTCAGGCCTTCTGTGATGGAGTTCACTATCACTCCCACGTCATAAGTGACCCTTGAGACAAGCTCCCCTGTTTTCACGCTCGAATAAAAATCATTGGAGAGCGCGAGGAGTTTTTCGTATACAGCGTTGCGCACGTCCTTAAGCACTGACTGGCCCAGTTTATTCATGAAACACGTCTGAAAAAATAAAAACGCCTCTTTTACAAAAAATAAAATGGACACGAGAATGACAAGCCAGTTCAGAAGCAGGGCTTTCGGCATGCCATTTATCTTATCTATAATATGGAGTAAAAAACCAGGGGCATGCGTAGTCTGGGGTAATGTTATAGTCTTACCTGAAAGGATATTGTCCACCACGGGTATTATCATGCCGAGAGACACACCCCCCATGGCAGAGGTAAGGATCATGCACGCGATCGCAAAAATCATGACCCAGATGTGGGGCTTTACAAATTTTAAAAATCTTATATATTCTTTCATATTTCTGTTTATTCTATCACTCTGATTGACTTTTAGCAAGGTATTTGCTACCATTGGAATATGAGAAAAATACGGGTCGGGGTGGTGGGCCTGGGCAGATTAGGCGCCATACACGCTAAGATTTATTCGGCGCTGGATAGCGTAGAGCTTTCCAGTATCTGCGATATTGACGAAAATACGGCCAGGCCTATTGCTGAAGCGCTTAAAACAAGCTGGTCCTCTGATTATAAAAAGCTGCTGGATAATAAACTGGATGCCGTAAGCGTAGTAACCCCCACTATATATCATTACGAGATAGCGAAGTTCTTTCTCCAGAATAAAATCCCTGTACTCATTGAAAAACCCATAACAAAAACCCTGCGCGAAGCCGGTGAACTGATAAAGATAGCCGCTAAAAATAAAGTCATTATACAGGTAGGGCATGTGGAGAGATTTAATTCCGCTATCCAGGCAGTGGAAAAACTTTCAAATAAGCCCAGATTTATTGAAGTGCACAGGCTTGGGCCTTTTACGCCCAGGGTAAAAGACGTAGGCGTGGTCCTGGATCTCATGATACACGATATAGACATAGTTCTCGGCCTTACAAAATCAAAGGTTAAAACCATAGACGCCTTAGGCATGAAAATCCTCACAGACCACGAAGATATCGCAAACGCCAGGATCCGTTTTAAAAACGGCACTGTGTGCGACCTGACAGCCAGCCGCGTGACAAGCGACAGTATGCGCAAGATCCGCATATTCCAGGACGACTGCTACATCTCCATAGACTACATGGCGCAGGCAGCTGTTATCCACAGAAAGATAAATAACCAGATAGTGTCTGAGGAGATAGATATCAAAAAAGAGGCGCCTCTTACCAAGGAACTCGCGTCCTTTATAGACTGCGTTAGCAATAATAAAAACCCGCTCGTGTCAGGCAGAGAAGCTTATGAAGCATTAAAAGTCGCATTGGACATACTTAAAAAGATAAACAGGTAAAGTAGGGGAGGTTTAAACCTCCCCTACTTTACCTCAAATGGTTAAATGAAAAAAATAAGATTAATGATCCTTGCCGGCGAGGCATCCGGCGACCTCCAGGCAGCAAACCTCATAAAATCCCTGAAATCCATTGATCCGCGCATGGAATTCTTCGGCATGGGCGGGAAAAAGATGCAGGCCGAAGGCGCGGAGATCATATACGACATCACAGACCTTGCCATAGTGGGCTTCTTCGAGGTGGTGAAACACCTGGTTAAGTTTAAAAAAATATTCGAGAACCTGTCAGGGCTACTGGAAACAAGAAAACCAGACGCTGCAATACTCGTGGATTACCCTGGGTTTAACCTGAGATTCGCAAAGACTGCCAAAGAAAAAAATATCCCTGTCATCTACTACATAAGCCCGCAGATCTGGGCGTGGGGAGAACAAAGAATCCATGAGATTAAGAAATACGTGGATAAGATGGTGGTGATTTTCGGATTTGAGGAAACTCTTTACAAAGAGGCCGGGGTAAAAGTGAGTTTCGTAGGGCATCCGTTCTTAGACATAGTGAAACCCGTCTGGAAAAAAGAAGAGACCATTAAAACATGCCACATGAAGCACGATTCAATAAAAATAGCCCTTATGCCGGGCTCCAGAAAAAAAGAGATAGAGAAGCACTTGCCAGCCATGCTAAAGGCTTGCGAGATTATCAAAAATAAAATCCCAAACGCGGAATTCATAATCTCAAAGATCAAGGAATTAGACCAGGAACTTTATCATAAAATCATAAACAGGTCTAAGATAAAACCTCATTCCCTGGACAATAAACCTTACGAGGTCATGGATATAGCGGACATGGTGATAGTTTCATCAGGAAGCGCGACGCTGGAAGTCGCTATCATGGAAAAACCAATGGTGATTATCTACAAAACCTCGTTCCTAACCTGGCTACTCGCGCGAAATCTTGTCAAGATACCTGACATAGGCCTGGTAAATATAGTGGCGGGCGAAAGAATCGTGCCTGAACTTGTGCAGTTCGACGTGACTGCAAAAAATATCGCTAAAGCCGCTCTCGACATCCTGACTGACCACAAAAAAATCCACGGGATTAAAGAAAACCTTAGAAAGGTAAAATCCAAACTCGGCGAGACAGGCGCCTCTTCCCGCGCAGCCCACGCCATCCATAAATTCCTGAATCCTTAGATAGAATTTCTGGTTACTGGTTTTTTTAGAAACTGGAAAAACCGTTTTATTGCAGAAGTCTCGCCTGTTATCTTTTCACTTTTTACTATAATTAATTCTCCGGGCCCATCGCTCGTCTCTATAGGAATATTATAATGCCTTATATTATTAAGCCCGCATCTCTTTAAAAACTTTTCATAATCCCTGGGCGTGAAGTCTTTGATCTTTCCTTCGGTTTCCGCATCGTAAACTATAACCAGATATCCTCCTTCTTTTAAAAATCCCGTGGCATTTAAAAGCGTGCTTTCTGTCTCTTCTTCAGTGAAAAAATGAAACGCATTTGAAATAACTATAATTTTAAACTTTTTTCTGGTTCCGTCGTTATTTTTTAATACGTCTCCGAGTCTTGGCACATATCGGAGGCCTTCAGGAAAAATACTGGCCTCTTTAAGCGAAATATCTACCTTATCCTTATAAGGCGCGAGTTTTTCTCTAGCTCCCTTGAGCATCTCTTCAGCTAAGTCTACGCCTACAACGCTCGCGGGAAAACTCCTGTCCTTAAGCGCTCCTATTTTAGTCAAAGAATCTATCTTTTCTAATAACAGCTCCAAAACAACGCCTCTGCCTGTCGCCAGATCCAGCACATCCTCTCCCCTCACTATCTCAAGCGGGACTGGATATGAATTATCTGGCCCAAAAATTCCGCTAATAGCTTCTCTCACAGATTCTCTTTCATCAAAACTGTACACTACGCTCATATACGTCAATAATATCTGCAATTCCCTCAATGCCGGGTTTTTAATTTTTGCCCGCCTAAACTCTTCCGGGCTCTTT
Source organism: Candidatus Omnitrophota bacterium (assembly GCA_030691625.1). GTDB lineage: Bacteria > Omnitrophota > Gorgyraeia > Gorgyraeales > Gorgyraeaceae > UBA10183. The sequence continues at coordinate 23,915 of JAUYDX010000051.1, forward strand.
TTCTCTATGCTGCCTGTCCTGGATATCAAAGAACAGTTTATATTACCTCCCGCGTCTATATCATTCCAATCCCAGTAAACCAGCCAGGTATTTCCCCTGTCATCTTTGCCAGCGTGGGTTTCTGTATTATCGGTCATTGTCTCCTGCGAAGAAAGGGCCCTTCGTCCAGATGTCCTGGATTCTGTTCCCATAGGGTCTTCTAATGAGATATCTGCGACCCTGCGCCAATTTGAAGTGTTTCTCAATAATTTGAGAAGTATTTCGCTATCTGTTTCCCTTCCTGGCAAAAGGCAATATTCTACACCTGAAACCGGAAGTTCTCCTAACACCAAAACATGGCTGACCATTTTATTCGATCCTCTATAAACAGAAATTTTTCCACGCGCCCATGATATAAGGATAGCGTCTATAGAAATTCTGTAGATAGCCGGGGTTCTGATAAGTTTGTCTATAATAGCGGCTCCATAGTTTAGCTTAACGGAACGCAGCATGGATTCGGCTAATTCCAGACCGGTGATTTCTGTTTCATTCGTTGTAAAAGGGACGACTGTTGACTTCGGATCCGTATAATTATAAGCCCACTCTCGCATAATCAACATCGCATTAGTCGGCGCTTCTCTTTCCTCAAACCTGCCGGGATGCCCGACATCAGTCATTACCTTTTGACCTCTGCATAAATCTTCCACTGCAACATGAAACTCTCCTCTAAGTATGCTACGCTCATCTGATATAAGATTATTCCTGGCCTTGCTGATAATCCCCAGCGTTAGATTATCCACATGATACGCAAAAGGTTCTTTTCTGAGCCTCTCTATCACCCATGCTATATCCGGAAATCGCGCTTTGTCTCCAAGGTTTCTTTCTATTATCCGCCAAAGATTTTCTCTTATCTTATTTTTCTCGGTCTCCGGAGTTTCAGGATCCATAAGCCTATAATCCTCGTCAGAAACAAGCCCTGCGGCAACCTGATATCCTGGATAGGATTTAGCGCCTTTACCAAAATCCATAGGTTTTCTAAGGCCATAACTAACCCCGTCAAACAAAAATATAAAGGTTATGAGCAGCGTTATGATTTTTTTCATAAGGTATTTTGCAATACCCAGGGCCTATAATCCACAGGACAGCTTAACCTTAGGGAGGTATGCGCTATCCATGTGGATATACAGGCCTGAGTTATCTAAATGTCAGAGGCACGGGGGAGGCCATCAAAAAGAGTTCTAACTTTCATCTTGGTTTCCAATAACTGCCGCAACGACACATGCCTGGCAGTATAATATTCTGCAGGCGGTATGGCATCTTCTTTAGCCATCCATTTGATTAAATCCTCTCTTATCCTGCCCTGTTCATCTACCGGGATTATTGGCAGGTCTCCCACAGCCATGCCTAAGATATTAATAGTCCCGAATAAAAGTTCTTTCCTCTCTTGGCCAATTCTTTTCCAAAAAAACCCGCCCTGAGCTGCCCATTCAAGAGGAGAATCGCCGCCTATATCTTTTCTTTCCTGGCCTTTTCCTTCTATCTCTATTTGTTCTACATGCGCATGCGGCCCAGCTCTTCCAGTAAGATAATCTACATAGTGATATTTAAATAACCTCCCAGATCTTTCTGTCCTTTCTTTCTTCTCGTCAAATTGCGTTTTAAGCTCATCCATCCATTTAATTAATTGCTGATAACCTTCGTGGTCTACATTTCCGTAAAGCTTAATGGCATGTCTCAAAATATAACTTTGAACAAAGTGCAAATTCCTATTGCAGCCGTTTTGGCAAAATTCGATAAATCTCTTATAAGAACTGTTTATATCGAGCTCTTTAATGTTTACATCTGGATGCGGATAATCTAAAAAAAGTTTGCGCCTTTTTAACCATGTATTTATTAACAAGTTGCCTATCCTGTCGTCATCTAAATTTTTTATTTTAAGCATTTTGACAACATCATCCAGTCTTATCTGCCTCCTTCCTGCAACTATTATGTGGGTATTTGTTACAGTCTCAAGTTCGCTTATTTCGTAATCCTCATCTGTTTCTACAGCTCCTATATAGTGCCTTACGTCTTCCAAGTTCAATTCTCTGAAAACGCGCTTGTAATCTTCCGGTTTATATCTTTTAAAACGCTCCTGATCTTCAGTTAAGGTATCATAAACGATAACCAGATATCCTCCTATTTCTAAAAATTGCAGGGCGTTTGATAATAAACCTTCTGTTTCTTTTTCGTTAAAGAAGCAGATAGCGTTGGCGATAATAATGACATCGAACTTCATTAAAGCACCGTCTTTCTCTCTTAATAAATCTTTTAGGCGGGGTATGTCCTGCTTTCCTTCTTCTAAAAAGCTTCCCTGCAAAAACTCGATGTCCACCTTTCCCTTATATTGTTCTAAGTTAGCTTTTGCTCTATTGAGCATCTCGGAAGAGATGTCCAGACATATAATCTTTTCAGGGAATTCCACATTCTCCCCTGCGTTCTTCTTCTTGGCAATCTCATCCAGTAATGTTTTAGGTACTATACCCCTTCCTGTTGCCAGGTCTAATATTTTACGTTCGCTCGTTGCCTCTAACGACACTGCTGGTTTTGAATTCGGGCCATACGCTTCAGGAATAAAAATATGCCTTATAGCCAATCTTGCTTCCGGCCGCTCATCAATATTATAGTCATTTCTTTTCCCACGCAAATTATATAATTTTTCTATCTGCAATTCTTTTGAAACCTCATTATCGAAGACCGCGGATGAAAATCTATTGTCATTAGCATTAGTAATGTTTCCTGCGCGATCTATTAAAACATATTTTGTTTGGCCGTCTTGTTCATAAACTACCCATGCATTTCCCTGTATGTCCTGATCCCAATAAATGCCTTTTGACCTCATAGAATCCAGTTCTTCTTCGCCTAGGTATTTTTCTGCTTCCTCTAAAGTATTCGCCTCTTTTATAAATCTAGCTGCTATGTTAATAAACATCATAGCCTTGTGCTCAGTTGAATCACTGCTGTTTCCAAAAGAAAGGCCGGGCCTTAAACCGTTTGCCTGCACAATGCGTTCAGAGGAATACGCGAGGTTTTGGCACATCAATATAGAAATTGTAACTGTAATTATAAGTTTTTTCATATGCAAATAAAAAACCAGGCATAACTTTAATGTTAATACCTGGTTATATAAAAATACCTGGTTTCCTCCCTAAGGTTATTTAAATACTTTTATAATTTACATAATTAGTATACCAGATAACATAACTTTTGTCAATATAATAGGTTAAATTTTATTAAGGAAGGATAACTGGTTTTCGAGGTTGAATTTACCTATGCCCTGCTCAGGCAAAACCGGGTATTTCCCTGTAAAACAGGATACGCAGAATTTGTTCTTTGGAAGGGGCATTGCCTTGTAAAGGCCGGCTAAACTCAGATACGCAAGGCTATCAAGTCCTATAAACCTGCGGATTTCTTCCACTGTATGAGAAGAGGCTATTAACTCTTCTTTTGTCGGGAAATCTATGCCATAATAACACGGGGATATATGCTGTGGGCAGCTGACTCTCATATGGATCTCTTTTGCGCCTGCTTCTCTTAAGGTTCGGATCCTGGCCTTGGAAGTGGTACCGCGCACAATAGAATCCTCTATAACAACAAGTTTTTTGCCTTTTACAACCTCTTTTATAGGATTTAACTTCACCCTTACTGACAAATCCCTTATTTGCTGGCTAGGCTGGATAAAGGTCCTTCCGATATAATGGTTCCTTATCATACCCATATCCAAAGGTATGCCTGATTGTTCTGAATAACCAACAGCTGCTGAAGACCCTGAGTCTGGAATCGCTATTACCAGGTCTGCCTTACAAGGAGCTTCTTTTGCAAGCTCTGCGCCAAGCCGTTTTCTGGCAAGGTGAACGTTATGGCCGTAGATATTAGAGTCAGGCCTTGAAAAATAAATATATTCAAAAATACAGAAAGAGGACTTTGCAGCCTTTTCTGTTATACGCGCTGATTTCAGCCCTTTTTCAGTTATAAAAAGTATCTCGCCAGGCTCTATGTCTCTTATGAATTCAACGTGTATTAGATCAAACGCGCAGGTTTCAGAAGCAATGACATACGCCCCGTCTAATTTACCCAGAGAAAGCGGCCTGAAACCTCTTTTATCTCTCACTGCTATAATCCCGTCTTCCACCAGAAGCGCCATTGAAAACGCGCCTTCCAGCTGGGATATGCCATCCATGATCCTTTCCTTAAAATCTTTTTTCTTTGAGTGGGCTATCGCGTGGATAACGATCTCGCTGTCCATGCTGGACTGGAATATGGCTCCGTCTTTTTCCAGTTTCTTTCTTAGGGTCAGGGCGTTTACAAGATTTCCGTTATGCGCCACAGCCATGTGGCCTGACAGGGTTTCCACCAGAAACGGCTGGGCGTTTTTTATATTTGAAGATCCTGTGGTGGAATATCTGGTGTGGCCTACGGCGATATTGCCGGTGAGTTTCGCAATCTCTTCTTCGTTAAAAACCTCTGACACAAGACCCATGCCCTTATGCTCTCTTACAAGCCTTCCGTCAGAAGTGATAATGCCTGCTGATTCCTGGCCTCTGTGCTGAAGCGCATAGAGCCCGAGATATGTAAGCCTCGCAGCATCTTTGTGGCCGAATATTCCGAACACCCCGCACTTGTCTTTTAAATATTCATTGATCATTTTATTCCCATTCTATGGTAGCTGGAGGCTTGGAGCTGATGTCGTAGGCTACCCGGTTTACGCCTTTTACCTCGTTTATAATCCTGTTCGAGATCCTTCCTAAAATATCATACGGGACTTTTGCCCAGTCAGCTGTCATGGCATCCTGGCTGGTTACAATCCTTAAAGCCACAACATTCTCATACGTCCTTTCGTCTCCCATGACTCCCACGCTTTTTACAGGTAAAAGTACCGCGAACGACTGCCATATATTTCTGTATCCTTCGTATTTTTCCATCTCCTCTTGCACTATTAAATCCGCGTTTCTCAATATCTCAAGTCTTTCTTTTGTGACATCCCCTATTATCCTCACTGCCAGGCCTGGGCCTGGAAAAGGCTGTCTATGGATCATCCTTTCAGGAAGGCCTAGTTCTTCCCCAAGCAACCTTACCTCATCTTTAAAAAGATCCCTCAATGGCTCCACGAGTTTCAGATTCATCTTCTTGGGAAGCCCGCCTACATTATGGTGTGTTTTTATTGTAGCAGACGGCCCGCCTTTAGCGGATACGCTTTCAATCACATCAGGATAGAGCGTGCCCTGCCCCAGGAATTTCACATTGCCTAATTTTTTTGAGCCTTCCTCAAAGACCTTTATGAATTCAGCGCCTATGATCTTACGTTTTTTTTCCGGGTCCACGACTCCGTTTAATTTTTTCAAAAATCTGTTTTCAGCCCTTGCCACGTGCAGATTCACGTGAAAATGCTTCTTGAACATCCTTTCAACATATTCTCTTTCGTATTTGCGCAATAAGCCGTTATCCACGAAAATACAGTGCAGATTCTCGCCTATTGCCCTGTGCAGAAGCACACCCGCAACGCTGGAATCTACCCCGCCGCTCAAGCCCAGTACTACCTTATTATTCCCTACCTTCTGTTTTATTTCATTAATGGAGTTTTTTATAAACGAGTGCATTGTCCATGTGGGCTTTAATCCGCAGATATTATAAAGAAAATTCTTAAAGACCTGCATGCCCTTGGGTGTATGTATAACTTCAGGGTGGAACTGGACCCCGTATATCTTTCTCTCAAGATGCGCCATGCTGGCAATGTGGCTATTCTTAGTGTGCGCCAGTATTCTAAAGCCTCTCGGCATTTCCTGGACCTTGTCGCCATGGCTCATCCAGACCCTTTCTCTATTACGGAAACCCGAGAAGAATTTCTCTTTTCTATTTAAGACCAGCTCAGCGTATCCGTATTCGCGCTTTTTGCTTCTCCCAACCTTGCCGCCAAGCGCGTAAGCTGTGAACTGCATACCGTAACAGATCCCAAGAATAGGCACGCCAAGTTTAAAGATCCTGGGGTCTGCTTTTGGAGAACCTTTTATTGCAACACTCGCAGGTCCGCCTGTCATTATTATTGCCTTTGGATTATATGACTTTATCTTTTCTATAGGCGTATTGTAAGGGATGAGGACAGAATACACCTTGCACTCTCTCACGCGTCTAGCAATGAGCTGGTTATACTGTGACCCAAAATCAAGTATTACTACAGTGTCTTTTTTCATATCTCCTATCTTATTCCCAACAACTTTACACTTAAGACAATGTTACAAGTGTCAAGTTGTTTGGATTTTGCCTTTGCAGGCCTTGACGCAAACCCCGCAGATGAATTGGTCCACTAAGCGCTTGTCCCTGAATTCTTTTAATTTCTCAAAACACTTTATATGATCAAAATCCTCTTTTTTCTCTTTTATCGCTCCTGCCGGGCAGACAGTTATGCAAGCCCTGCATTTCCCGCAAGAACTTTTCAGTTTTTTATCAGGCTCTAACGGCATATTGGTAAGGATAGTCACGAGCCTGAATCTGGACCCTATGTCAGGGTTTACTAAAAGATTATTTCTTCCTATAAAACCAAGGCCGGACAACTCTCCTATTTTCTTATGGGAAAGATGGGCTGTCTGCTTTTCCCAGTCAATTATCTGGGACGCAGGCGCTGGTAATGCCCTATAACCTTTATCTTGTATAAAATTTGAAACCTTAAAAGCGATCTGATCTAATAAAGCGTTTGCCTGCCTGTAATGATGAAAGTATATCTTGGTAGGAAAGGATGTTATGTCCTCTAATATACCATCAGAAAGCCTCAAGCCTAGGGATATAGTATAATCCAAATCCCTTAAAGTTTCATCAGAAAAAAGAAACTCTTTTTTTATGCCTCTAACCAATGCCACACCGAAAAGCGAGATGCCTAAATCCTGCGCAAACTGTTTTAATTCATCTCTCAACTGCATATCTAACCTTGTCAACTTCGTAAGTTGCCTACGGCAACTTACGAAGTTTTTTTAAATATACCATTAATATGGATATGGCTACCGGGGTCACGCCTGAAATCCTGGATGCCTGGCCAAGATTCACAGGCTTTATCCTGGAAAGCTTTTCTACTATTTCTCTTGAAAGGCCGGGGATACCTTTAAATTCAAATCCTTCGGGTATTTTTATATGCTCTATTTTTTTGAAATTCTCTATTTCCTTAAGCTGTCTGTCTATAAAACCCTTGTATTTCAGCTCTATTTCTACCCCCTGTATCTCGCTATTGGAAAGCGCTATTTTACCATCTTTATTGATTTTTTCCAGCATATTAAAACTTACGCCCGGCCTCTTAAGAAGATCTGCCAGGCTGGTCACATTGCTTATTGGCGCTATTTTTAATTGCTTTAATCTGCTGTTTATCTTTGCGTTAGGGTAAATTTTTACTCCGGCAATAGTTTTTAGAGCCTTACTTATATTTTCTTTCTTAGCGAGCATTTTTTTATACTGCTTTTTACTTATAAGGCCGAATTTCTTATGGCTGATTTCCATAAGACGCTGATCTGCGTTGTCCTCCCTCACTAAAAGCCTGTATTCCACGCGGGAAGTAAACATCCTGTACGGCTCAGTAGTGCCTCTAGTGACAAGGTCATCTATTAAAACGCCTATATAACTTTCAGAGCGGCCCAGCATAAGCTGTTCCCTGCCTTTTACCTTTAAACTGGCATTAATTCCTGCTACCAACCCTTGAGCTCCTGCCTCTTCATATCCTGTGGTGCCGTTTATCTGGCCTGCAAGATAAAGATTCCGCACCAGCTTTGTCTCAAGCGTTGGTCTTAACTGAGTGGGGTCTACAAAGTCATATTCAATGCCATATCCAGGAATAAATATCTCAGCCTTCTCAAGGCCTTTAATGCTCCTCACCATTTTTATCTGCGCGTCCACTGGTAAACTTGTGGATATGCCATTAGGGTAATACTGGCTTGTGTCAAGGCCTTCTGGTTCCAGGAATATCTGGTGGGCGTCTCTATCGCTGAATCTGGTTATCTTATCCTCAATAGAAGGGCAATATCTCACACCTGTAGACTGAATCTTACCGGTATAAAGCGGAGAGCGGTCCAGATTATCTTTTATAATCTTATGAGTCCTTTCATTAGTATAAGTAATAAAACAGGGCTTTTGTTTACCATTTATTTTATCTGTGGAAAAAGAAAATGGGGATATAGGCGTGTCGCCAAGCTGTTTTTTAAGCCGAGAAAACTTTATTGTCTCCCCATCCAGCCTGGGAGTAGTGCCTGTCTTGAGCCGCGATACATTAAACCCCAATGATTTTAAATTTTCAGAAAGTCCGAGAGACGGCGAATCCCCTAATCTTCCGCCAGGCATATGGCTAAGCCCTATATGAATAAGGCCGTTTAGAAAAGTCCCAGGCGTTAGAACTACTGTTTTAGACTTTATAGAAATCCCATCTTTAAGTTTAACGCCTTTTACGCTGCCATTTTGAACAATCAATTCTTTTACAGAGCCTTCTAATAAATCCAGATTCTTTGTTTTCTTGACAACATCCTGCATGTATTTTAAATACAGGCCTCTATCTATCTGAGCCCTTGAAGACCACACAGCAGGGCCTTTGCTTCTATTTAAAATACGGAATTGTATGCCGCAGTTATCAGCTGCCTTTGCCATTTCCCCGCCCAGGGCGTCTATCTCTTTAACAAGCTGGCCTTTTCCGATCCCTCCTATGGCAGGATTACAGGACATGTAACCTATCTTCTTGAGATCCATTGTGATAAGCAATGTCCCGGAACCCATCCTCGCGCTAGCTAGACTTGCTTCTATCCCCGCATGCCCTGCGCCAATAACTATGACATCATATTTGTCTTTCATAATAATACAAACAACTTGACACTACAAACATTGTCACAAGTGTAAAGTTGTTGGCTTTATTGATTGATCTTGAGGAAAGGCTGGTTGTTTCTGTAGACCTCTATATTATCTGTGTGATACTTTATTTTGAAGATATTCTGGCCGTCGCTTTTGTATGAGGTCTTTTTGTATTCAGAAAAAACAAGGAATAGGGGCTTTGAGAAAAAATCCTTTTTGATATCCTCAAAAATCCTCTTTTCTTCCCATGTAGGCTCTTTAATATCTTCTATGATTTTCAATAGATGCGCTTTCGCGAAAGTAACGGCTTTCGAGGCAGGATAGTTATTTATATATTCTGTAAAATTCTTTATAGCGTCATTATAAATCCCATGATCATAGCAATATTCCGCTATTGCGAATACGGATTTTCCGGCGTAGCCGCTTTTTGGGAACTCCCTTATAACGCTCCTGAACTCTATGAGCGCAAAATCATCCTGCTTTAACAGAATGCACCTGACAGCCTTTTCGTACCTGGCCCTGGCGTCGCCGCCGGCATAAGCCTTCTCGTTCAAAGAAAAAACCAGGAACATAATTAAAAATATGCCGCATATTTTTTTCATACACCTCTCCCTTACTCAATTAATATAGACCTGCTCAACCTCGTAGGTTGCGGCTTGCAGTATCATAAGGCCGCAACCTACGAGGTTTTAGAGCAGATTGCCTTTGGCAAGGCATTCGCCGTTCCAGCAATAGGTGCAGAGTTTTTCGCGCTGGATGCCGATTGCCTTTATCATGTCGCTAAGGGTCTGGTAACGAAGCGTTGTGACCCCTATGTCTTTACATATCCATTCTACCATCTTCTGGTATTTTTTGGTAGTGTGGTCTATATATTCTGATACATCTTCTATATCGTGGCCCTCTATGTCCTTTATGGCTTTTCTGGCGGCGAGTTCATGCGTGGACCTTGTAGAAAGGCAGAACTTGCACGGATACATAAGGGGCGGGCACGCAGGCCTTACGTGTATCTCTTTCGCGCCATTATCCCAGAGTTTCTGGACTGTGAAATTTTTAAGCTGGGTGCCGCGCACAATAGAGTCTTCGCACACAACTATGCTTTTACCTTCTATCACATCCTTTATAGGGATAAGTTTCATCTTTGCGATGCGGTCCCTGATTTCCTGGATTGGAGGCGTATAGCTCCTTCCATAACCTGCTGTATACTTTACAAGAGGCCTTCGGTAAGGTTTTTTGGATTCCATGGCATAACCTATCGCGTGGCCTATGCCTGAATCAGGCACGCCTGAAACTAAGTCAACGTTTATATCCTTATCGTGTTTCGCTAGATACGCCCCGCATCTTTCCCTCACTACCTCCACATTTATGTTTTCATAACTTGACGCGGGGAAACCAGTGTATATCCATAAGAACGAGCATATCTGATTAGCGCTCTTATGCCCCGGCCTTATATCTTTAAGCCCGTTTTCATTTATTAAAACTATCTCTCCTGGCAAAAGATATTTATATATCTGGAACCCTGTGTTCGGGAAAGAGCTGGATTCAGAGGCTACCGCGAAATCCTCTCCGCGTTTTCCAATAACTAAAGGCGTATAACCAAATCTGTCTCTCGCCGCGTATATCCCGTCTTTAGAGATGACAAGAAGACTGCATGAACCTATAATCTTTGTAAACATGTATTCTATGCCGCTTACGATATCATCTCCTGCGCTTATGAGTTTCGCTATAACCTCCACCGTATTAGGATAACCGTCTTCTGTCTCGCTGAATGAAAAACCTTTCTTATGAAGCTCTGAGATAAGCTGTTGCGTATTTTCTATAAGGCCTGTCATGCAAATGGCGAATGAGCCGAACTTTGTATTGAGGAACATGGGCTGGGCATCTGAATCGCTTATAACGCCTATGCCGCATCTGCCCTCCGCTTTTTTATAGTCCTCGAAAAACTTTGATTTGAACTGGCTCTGGGATACGTCGTGTATCTGCCTGTAAATGCGTTTCCCGCATAATACAGCGATACCGCCGTACTGAGTGCCCAGATGAGACTGGTAATCGATCCCGTAAAATAAATCGCTCGCGCAGCTTTTCTCTGAAACTACCCCGAATATCCCGCTCATTTGTAATCTCCTTCTTTTGGTGCCAGGCACCGTGCCAAGCACGGTGCCTGGCACCATTTTTAGATGTTAAAAAATAGACTGGAAGACGGTATCGCGTCTGTGGTAAAGTTTATTCCGAGTTTCCTGAGGCCTGCCTCGTCTCCTGGTGTGGGAAGATGCGTGGAATGAAGCTCACAGTTTCTTAATTCCTTGAGTTTTGAAAGCGCGTTCTTCGCGTTATGATCTGTATGCGCGCTGATAGATAGCGCCACAAGTATCTCATCCAGGTTCAGGCTTTCTGAAGACAAAGAAAGTATCTCTTTTTTTAAACGCGAAAGGTCGTTCATGATCTCGGGCTTTAAAATATGGACAGCGTCATTGATACCAGCAAGATGTTTTATGGCGTTTATCATGGCGCTGGACGCCGCGTGCATGAGCGGGGAATTTTTTCCGGTGATAATTTTACCGTCCTTGAGTTCAAGGCTAGCCCCGCAAAAATAGCCCTTATTGCCTTTACCTGCTGCTTTACATTTTTCCGCGGCTTCTCTCGCAGGAAGGACCGCAGGCCTGTCTTCAGGCCTTACCCCTGCTGATTCCATGATAGTCTTTGCCCTGTCAAATTCCTCTTTTGTGCCGCTGCCAGTGGCAAATTCCAGGTTATGCCTGAAAAATCTCCTGATTATCTCCTGTTTGGCCGCAAGTTTCGCGCATTCGTCGTCTATGATCCCGAAACCAGCTCTATTAACTCCCATATCTGTGGGAGAATTATAATAGCTTATCTTGGAGCCGGTGATTTTCATTATTATATTCTTTAAAATCGGGAACGCTTCTACATCCCGGTTATAATTTACAGATACCTGATTGTACGTTTCCAGATGATGCGGATCTATAAGATTAAAATCCGCCAGGTCAACTGTAGCTGCCTCATAAGCGATATTCACAGGGTGTTTCAATGGAAGATTCCATATGGGGAATGTCTCGAATTTCGCGTAACCTGAATTTATGCCCTTTTTATGGTCGTGGTAAAACTGCGAAAGGCACACTGAAAGCTTTCCGCTTCCAGGTCCAGGCGCAGTGACTATCACAACCGGTTTTTTTGTTTCTATATAATCGTTTTTGCCGTATCCTTCTGGGCTTACGATTTTCTCAACATCAAAAGGATACCCTTCGATCCTGTAATGCCTGTAAACCTTTATCCCCAGCCGCTCAAGCTTTCTCTGAAATCTGATCGCGCTGGGCTCATTCTCAAACCTCGTGAGCACCACGCTTGTCACGTCCAGATTCCATGCCCTCAGGTCGTCAATGAGCTTCAGAGTGGCGAGGTCATATGTGATGCCGAAATCTCCCCTGACCCTTCCCTGCTCAATATCCTTGGCGTACACGCTTATTATTATCTCAGCGTGGCCTTTTAATTTTTCCAGCAGGCGCATCTTTACATTGGGGTCATACCCAGGCAAAACCCTTGCGGCGTGATAGTCAAAGCAAATCTTGCCCCCGAATTCAAGGTAAAGCTTATTGTCAAACTTTTTGACCCTGGCAAGGATCTCTTTTGTCTGCTCTTCAAGGTATTTATTATTGTCAAAACATATCATATTTTAAGATATTCCTTTATGGTATTCCTGGAGCGATTTCACGCCGGGTTTATTTTCCAGGAACGCCTTTATGCCCTCGCCTGCCGCAAGCGCGGCTGCTACTGTAGTAAGATACGGGATCTTGTATTTTATAGCTGCCTTTCTTATATAAGAATCATCTGTGGCAGCGCTTTTACCTATAGGGGTATTTATTATCAGATTTATCTCTTTATTGTGTATCGCGTCTAAGATATTCGGCCTTCCTTCCTGCATCTTGTTTATAAGCTCTGCCTCTATCCAGCTTTTTTCAAGAAATTTCTTTGTGCCGCTCGTGGCAACTATCTTAAACCCGAGGTCTTTAAAAATCTTCACTGCGTCAGCTGTTTTCTTTTTCTTGTCCTTTTCGCTGACTGTCACAAGCACTGTGCCTTTTACAGGGAGTTTCTGGCCCGCTGCTTCCTGGGCCTTGTAATACGCCAGGCCAAACGAATCAGCCATTCCCAGAACCTCTCCTGTGGAACGCATCTCAGGCCCCAGAACAGGATCTGCCTCGTGAAACATATTAAAAGGAAACACAGCCTCTTTAACTCCCATGTGGCTGTATTTTTTCTGTTTCAGATTCAGGTCTTTTATTTTCTTGCCCATCATCACCTCAGTGGCGATCCTTGCCATTGAAACGCCTGTGACCTTTGAGACAAGCGGCACTGTCCTGGACGCCCTAGGGTTTGCCTCTAACACATAGACCTTGTCATTCGCAATCGCGTATTGCATGTTCATTAAGCCTACAACCTTTAATTCAAGGGCTATTTTTTTCGTGTATTCTTCTATTGTCTCTATATGTTTTTTAGGAATAGTCCTTGGGGGCAGGACGCAGGCGGAATCGCCCGAATGTATGCCTGCCTCTTCTATGTGTTCCATAATAGATGGTATAAAAACCTCTTCGCCGTCGCATATGGCATCAGCCTCTGTTTCCATGGCATCTTCCAGGAATTTATCTATGAGTATTGGCCTGTCAGGAGAAATCT
>JAUYDX010000099.1 GCA_030691625.1 Candidatus Omnitrophota bacterium
GGTAAGATGTTCCAAAGGCACTTACGTGAGGACGCTCTGCGAGGATATAGGGAAAAAACTGGGGGTCCCGAGCTGCATGTCAGGATTAGTGAGGAGCGCCTCCGGCAATTTTTTAGTTGAGGATTCAAAAAATCTGGAAGACATAAATGAAAAAGATATCATACCCTACAATAGTTACGATAGGCATATTTGACGGAGTTCATAAAGGCCATCAGGTAATCCTTAAAAAGCTGGTAAGAGAAGCCAGGCGCCTGAATCTTAAAAGCGTGGCAGTTACCTTTGACCCCCACCCCGTGAAGGTCATGCGCCCTGGCGCGGAAATACCGTTTTTAATCTCGCTTAAACACAGGCTGAAGCTGATAAAAAAAATCGGCGTCGATCGCTCTCTTGTGGAAAAATTCACCAGGCGTTATTCCAGGATGAGCGCTGAGGATTTTGTAAAAAGAATCCTGGTGGGTAAGTTAAATATAAGAGCGCTTGTGTCAGGCGAAAATTTTCTATTCGGTTTCAGGGAAAAAGGCGACGCGCAATTATTAAAGAAATTAAGCGGACTTTATGGTTTTAAATTGTACACTGTGCGGCCTTTAAAGATAGCCGGGGATACAGTTTCCAGCACGAGGATACGAAAGGCAATTGAAAGAGGATGCCTTGGGCTTGCCTCGAAATTAATGGGTAGGCCAATCTCGATCCTGGGCACAGTCGTAAAAGGAAAAAGCCTGGGCAGGAAACTCGGATTCCCCACGGCAAACATTGATCCGCATCACGAGGCGATCCCTCCGAGCGGCGTTTACAAGGTAGATGTGATAACAGGCAGGGGAAAATACAAGGGCTTATTGAACATAAGCGGCCGTAAAATAATAGAAGTCCATATACTAAATTTCAGCAGATGGATATATGGCATGGATATAGAAGTTATATTTAAGACAAAGATAAGAGAAGAGAAAAGATTCAAATCCCTCGAAGCCCTCAAGCGCCAGATCGCTCTCGACATCCAAAAATCCTCCTAAACCAGAACCAACCCAAACAACTTGACACTACTAACATTGTTACAAGTGTAAAGTTGTTGGGAGGGGCGGCACTATATTTAGCATATATTATTATATAAGCCCCACCATATAGTATTATCCCAAAAAAAGTCTATTTTCCCCTTGACACAAAATACCGATTAGGGTAAACTTTACTTACAAGTGGTGCAAAGTGGGTTAAAGTGGAGTAAAGCATGTTTTACGGCGAATTCAAACATACACTGGACAGGAAGCAAAGGATAATAATCCCGGCCAAATTCAGGGATGCCCTGAAGGAACATTTCGTGGAGAAGTTTTTTATTACCCGCGGCCTGGATAAATGCCTCTTCATGTTCGCCGAAGACGAATGGAAAACACAGGAGCAGAAATTCAAATCGATATCCTTTACAAAATCAGAATCCAGAAAATTCAACAGGCTCTATTTTTCAGGGGCGTGCGAAATGGTCCCTGACAAACAGGGCCGCATACTTATCCCTGGCTACCTCAGGGATTACGCGGACATAAAAAAGGAGGTGTATATTATCGGCGTATCAAATCGCATCGAGATATGGAGCGATAAACTTTGGGAAGAGTATTACTCGAAATCCAAAGACACGTTTGAGGACGTGGCCGAGAAACTAATCGAGGGAGAGTGAAAGAGTTCTCGACTAGGCTTGCATAGATAGCCGCAATATCCGCTCGAACAATATTCTTCGAGCGGTCCCGAAAGCAGGATGCGGGAGCAGAGTCGAGAAGCAAAAGGAGGGCTTATGTTACGCAATCATACTTCTAATATTACGAGATGCAAGGCCTGCGAGACAAATTTTTTTGACATACCTGTGGAAAGCATAAGGAAGACGAGATCATTGAACATCGACCCGAAATGCCTCACGGGTAACGAGGAGGTTTACAAGATACTGAGAAGCAATAATGGAAAAAAATTATTCGCATAACCCGGTATTACTGAAAGAGACGATAGATTTTTTAGGCCTTGCGCCGGGCCAGATAATAGTGGACGCCACAATAGGCGGCGCAGGGCACAGCTTCGAAATCCTTAAAAAGATCACGCCAGGCGGAATGTTAGTCGGTATAGACAGCGATGAGGAAACATTGAGATTGGCATCTGAAAGGCTCAGGCCTTTCGAGGGGTCATTCAAATTGATAAATAAAAATTTCAGGTATCTAAGAGAAATACTTAAAAGTATAGGAGTTGAAAAATCACATGGAATTATCTTTGATCTGGGCATATCTAGCATACAAATGGAGTCGTGGCAAAGAGGATTTAGCATAAAAAATGACGGCCCCCTGGACATGCGAATGGACCGCAGCCAGTCTATCACGGCAAAAGACCTGGTCAACGGCCTGAGCGAAAGGGAGCTTTCAGAAATCCTTAGAGACCTGGGCGAAGAAAGGTTTCATAAAAGGATAGCAAGGGGGATAATAGAGGCCAGAAGGAAAAAAGAGATCTCCACGACATCTGAACTCACCGAAGTAATCCTCGGCAGTCTTCCTTACATAAACAATAAATACAAGATCCATCCTGCGACGCGCTCTTTTCAGGCCATTCGCATAAAGGTCAATGACGAACTGGGTTCTGTGAGCGAGGCCCTGGCGCAGCTGCCTGAAATAATTGAAAAGAGCGGGAGGGCGTGCGTCATATCATTCCATTCCCTGGAAGACAGGATCGCGAAAAATACATTCAAGGAATTCAAGGCGTCCGGGGTTTTTAATATCCTTACCAAAAAACCTGTAATAGCCGGCGAAGACGAGCTCGCGGTTAATCCGCGCTCAAGAAGCGCCAAGCTCAGGGCCGTAGAAAGGCTTTAGAATGGAGAAAAACCGCAATAACTACTGTCAGAGGATGCTCGCGCTTATATTCGCGGCCACCTTTACAGCGGTAATGTATGTGAACCAGCAGGCGCTCATATACCAGATGGGCCTGAAACTGAAAACAAATAGCGACATTTACACAAAGCTGGTTGACCACAATAAGATCCTGGTGTATAATGTCCTAAATTTGAGTTCTCCTGTCACGCTCGAGAGAAGGCTCTTGGCAAAAGAAGTTGAGCTATCCATGCCTTCCAAATGGCATGTGGTAAAAAATGATCACTCCCCGAAAAAAGTTGTTTTAAACAGTAAAGAATTAGCAAAAAAAGGCCCTTTATCCAATCTTTTTGCGAAAGGCCGATAAAAAATAGGTAACTTCGTGTATAAAGGAACCACACCTCGCATTAGGAAAGTTCTATACGCCTTGATCCTGGCGTTTGCGCTTTTAGTTGTGAGGCTGATTTTTGTCCAGCTGGGCGCCGCAAAACCCCTGTCGGATATCGCCTCGAGCCAATACAAGCTCGCGGTGTCGCTTCTCCCCAAGCGCGGGGTCATCTACGACAGGAACCTCAAAGAACTAGCCATATCCATAAACCTTACCTCTGTATTTGCCGATCCATTTAAGATAAAGGACAAGGAATTAGCAGCCAGGAAACTATCGGCAGCGCTGGGCGCGGGCCAGGCAGAGACATACCAGAAACTCAGCAGGGAAAAAGGCTTTGTGTGGCTGGCGCGCAGGGTCTCGCCTGATAAGGCAAGGGCTGTCGCGAGCCTTAATATTAAAGGTATAGATTTTATAAAAGAGCCCCAGCGGGTGTATCCTAACGGCGTTATGGCGAGCCACGCGCTTGGATTTACGGATATTGACAATAACGGCCTGGAAGGACTGGAGCTGAAGTTTGATAAATACCTGAAAGGCATTCCAGGCTGGCGATACGCGGTGAGAGACGCGAAACAGCGCGAGGTTCCCGGGTATAATTACAAAGAGATATTGCCGGTGGACGGCGACAACCTGGTACTTACCATAGACAGCATGGTCCAGGCCCTGGCTGAAAAGGAGCTGAATAACGGCTTTGAGAAATATCACGCCAAGGGAGGATGCGTTATTGTAATGGATCCTTATACCGGAGATATACTGGCGCTTGCCAATAGGCCGAGCTACGACCCTAATAATGCCCAGTCCGCTCCCGCGGATTACAGAAGGAACAGGGCCATATGCGATTTTTTCGAGCCTGGCTCAAGCTTTAAGATAGTGGCTGCCTCCAGCCTGCTGGAGGAAAAGGCAGTCAGGCCCGGGGATAAATTTTTCTGCGAGAACGGCGAATACAGATGGTGCGGCCATACCTATCACGATCACACAGCTCACGGCTGGCTTGCATTCAGAGATGTGATAAAATATTCCTCAAATATCGGCACAATGAAGGCCGCGCAGAAACTCGGTAAAGACAGATTTTATAAATACATAAAAAAGTTCGGATTCGGGGAAAAAACAGGCATAGATCTTCCGGGAGAGGTCAATGGCGTTACGCGGCATCCAGGCACGTGGTCAAAACTTTCTCTATGCAGTATCGCGATGGGCCAGGAAGTGACTGTAACCGCGATCCAGCTCGCCTGCGCGATTTCAGCGCTTGCCAATGGCGGGAACCTGGTAAAACCCAGGATCGTCCAGAGGATAGAAGCCTGCTCAGGCCACGCTATCCAGGTGTTTGAGCCTAAAAAGCCGCAGAGGGTTATTTCCGAAGCGACCGCGAAGGAAATGAGAGATATCCTCAGGAGCGTTGTTGACGACGGCACAGCCCAGCTCGCGGAACTGGAAGGTTATTTTCCCGCGGGCAAGACAGGCACCGCCCAGAAAGTAGAGCCGAACGGCGTCTACTCGCACAGAAAATTCACCGCCTCTTTTATAGGTTTTGTGCCGTACGATAATCCGAAATTCACCATAGTGGTTATAATGGACGAGCCCAGGCCGATCTATTACGGAGGCGTGGTATCCGCGCCTGTATTTAAAAAAATAGCAGGCGAGCTGATGAGTTACGCCAAAATCCAGCCAAAAGAACCGCCTCAACCTCGCAGGTTACCTACGAGGTAACCTGCGAGGTTGAGGTTAAGGTTAAATATGAAATTAAAAAAAATAGCAGATAATCTGAGCGGTGTAAAGGATATTGACGGCAAGGTTAATTTTGAAATAACAGGCATTGCCTGCGATTCAAAGGCAGTAAAGCCCGGATATTTATTCGCCGCGTTAAAGGGCTCGAAAGCGAACGGAGTTGATTTCATTGACGAGGCCATTGATAGGGGCGCTACCTGTATTTTACTGGACGCGGATAATAAAGTAGAGTTTATGAGAGGCGATACCTTTATATACGCTAAAGACGCCAGGCTCGCGTTTTCTGAAGTCTGCAGGGCTTATTTCGGGGATGTCTCCGCGAAGATGCGCCTGGCGGCAGTAACAGGCACCAACGGTAAAACCACAATAACCTACCTCATAGAAAGCATGTTTAAATCCGCAAATCAGGGTATAGGCGTCATAGGCACTGTCAATTACAGGTTCGGCAGCCGCTCCATACCTGCCTTAAACACCACGCCCGGCGTCCTGGACCTTTATTCTCTCCTGTCTAACATGCTTAAGGAGAAGATAAAGGCCTGCGTGATGGAGGTTTCTTCGCATTCGCTGGAGCAGGGGAGGGTGGAAACGCTGGAGTTTGACGCGGCTATATTTACTAATCTCACCAGAGAGCACCTGGATTTTCACAAAAATATGAGAGATTACCTGAAGGCAAAGCTTAAGTTATTCCAGAAAATAAAAAAGAAAGGGTTCGCGATAATCAATATAGACGACCCTGTAGCGCCGAAGATCATAGAAAAAGTAAAATCCGAAGGAAAGGCGCAAATAATAACATACGGGATAGACAATAAGTCGGATGTTTCAGCCGGGAATATTGAACTTTCGCGCGAAGGTTTAAAATTTAAAATATTCTTCTCGACTTCGCTCGAAGAATATTCTTCGAGCGAGTCCGCCGCAGGCGGACGAGTCGAGAAGTGCATTGAAATAAAATCATCTCTAATCGGCCGTCACAATGTTTACAATATCCTGGCAGCTATTGCCGCAGGGCTTACGCTTGGCATGAGCTTAAAAGACATTAAAAAAGGCATAGAATCGCTTGAAAGTTTGCCAGGCAGGCTCGAGAAAATCGATTGCGGACAGGATTTTTCAGTATACGTGGATTACGCTCACACTGAAGACGGGCTTGAAAAGGTGCTAAGGTCTCTGCGCGAATTAAAACCAGCCCGCCTCATTTCTGTATTTGGATGCGGTGGGAACAGGGACAGAGGCAAGAGGCCTATAATGGGAAGGATCTCCACAGAGCTTTCTGATTTCGTGGTAATAACAAGCGATAATCCGAGGAACGAAGAACCTGTGGATATAATAAATGAGATCATAAAGGGCATAAATAAAGGGAAAGATAATTACGCTGTGGAGCCTGACAGGTTTATTGCCATTAAAAAGGCGCTCGGGGAAGCGAGGCGCGGCGACATAGTGCTTCTGGCAGGCAAAGGCCACGAGACATATCAGATATTTAAGGACACGACGCTTCCATTTGACGACAGGGAAGCCGCAAGGAAATTACTAAGGGAGAAAAATTCAAATAGTGTTCGAGCGGACACTGTGGCTAAACGTGCAAGCCCAGTCGAGAACCATTTATAGGAACTTCTCGACTCTGCTCTAATAGCTGGCCCTCGGGGCCGCTCGAAGAATAAAAAGGAGAGATTATGTTCACGGTAAAAGATGTATTAGGCGCTGTAAAAGGTAAGTTATTGTCAGGGAATACTGAAGAGATCCTGACAGGCCTTTCCACTGATACGCGCAGGATAAAGAAAGGAGAGCTTTTCGTGGCCATAAAAGGCGAAAAGTTCGACGGCCACAGCTTTATACTGGACGCTGTGTCAAAAGGCGCGGGCGGCATCCTTGTCCAGGACGGCGGAATTACGAATGAAAATTTCAAACTGCCGGACGTCTCATTTATCTCTGTAAAGGACAGCGTCAGGGCGCTGGGCGATATAGGGAATTTCCACAGGGCAAGGTTTACCATACCTATAATAGGCATAACAGGCTCCAATGGCAAGACCACCACCAAGGAGATGATAACAGCCATATTGAGCAAAAAGTTCAATACCCTGAAGAATTTCGGCACAGAGAACAATAATATAGGCGTGCCGCTTACCCTTATGCGCCTTACTGACGGGCATAATATCGCGGTCCTGGAAATGGGGACTAATCACCTGGGCGAGATCAGTCGGCTTTCCGAGATAGCCAGGCCCACGGTCAGCGTGATCACGAATATTGGCCCGTCGCACCTGGAATACCTGGAAGACATGGACACGGTGTTTAAGGCAAAATCAGAGATACTGGAGTTTATGGATGGCGGAGCGAGGCTTGTATTGAATTATGACGACGAATACCTCAGGAAGATGAAGACAAATTTCAAGACAACCTGGTTCGGTATCAATAAAGAAGCTGATTTTTACGCGGACAAGATAAATCTGGAGCCTGACGGCATAAATTTCCGGCTCAATGAAAAATGGGACATCTCCCTCGGCGTCCTCGGCAGGCACAACGTGTACAATGCCCTCAGCGCGATCGCGGCTAGTATGGATTTTGGCGTATCCATCGACGAGATAAGGGACGCGCTCAAGGAATTCAAGGTGCCCAATATGAGGATGGAGGTCAAGAGGTTCGGCGATATAAAGATCATCAATGATACCTATAACGCTAATCCGCAGTCAATGAAACAGGCAATAGAGGCGCTGAGGGACATGGTTACGGACGGGAGGAAGGTGCTTTTCGCCGGAGACATGCTGGAACTCGGGACTTTTTCAGGGAGATTTCATCATCTCGTGGGAAAACAGGCGGCAGAGTCAGGCATTGACCTCATAGTGGCTGTGGGAAAACTCGCAGAGTACGTGGCAAAAGGCGCTCAGGAGGCAGGCATGAGCGACAGGAAGATAAAGCTCTGCGCTGTTACCAGAGAGGCGCGCGAAAAAGTGTCAAAGCTGATTAAAAAAGGCGATACGATTCTTGTGAAGGGTTCCCGCGCCATGAGGATGGAAGAGATAGTGGAGGAACTCGAGCTCCAATTCAAAGTATAAATATTTTACTTCTCGACTCTGCTCCCGTAATACGCTTTCATGACCGCTCGAAGAATATTGTTAGAGCGGACATAGTGACAATACACGCAGACCCAGTCGAGAACATTGTGTAGTCAGAAAGGGAAAACTAAATGTTATATTACCTGCTTTATCCGCTGAGAGAGTATTTTACGATCTTCAATGTTTTTAAGTACATCACGTTCAGGGCAGCGCTTGCCAGTATAACAGCGTTTTTAATAACGGTTATTTTCGCGCCTCCTATAATAAGGAAGCTGACTCTCTGGAAGATCGGGGAGAGCGTAAGGGGATGCGTCCCGCATAATAATAAGCAGGGCACGCCCACAATGGGCGGCATATTGATACTGATGAGTATATTGATATCCACGCTGCTCTGGGCGGAGATAAGGAATAATTATTTGCTTTTAGCGCTTTTTGTCACTGTGTACCTTGGCGCCCTGGGTTTTGTTGACGATTATAAAAAACTAATGTATTCCAAGACTAAAAAAGGCTCCAGGGGCCTTAATAAGAGGACGAAACTATTTTTCCAGGGCCTGATAGGGCTCGCGGTGGCGCTCTTTTTATACTGGAATCCTGACAATGCGAGGTCTGTAGAATTCCCATTTTTTAAAAATCTCGTAATTGACCTGGGGATTTTTTACATACCCTTTGTGATGCTTGTTATTATGGCGTGTTCAAACGCTGTAAATATCACAGACGGCCTGGACGGCCTGGCAATAGGCGCTGTGATAATGACCGCCATCACTTACACAGGCATGAGCTATGTGACAGGCCACGTGAAATTCGCGGAATACCTGGGGATATACTATCTTCCAGAGGCAGCTGAGCTGACTGTGTTTTGCGCGGCAATAATAGGGGCAGGCCTGGGATTCCTGTGGTTCAATTCATATCCCGCGACAATATTCATGGGCGATACAGGCGCCTTGGCGCTTGGCGGCGCAATAGGCACAGTCGCGGTCTTCGTAAAAAAAGAAATGCTTCTTGTTTTAGTGGGCGGGATATTCGTGGTGGAGGCCCTGTCTGTTTTATTGCAGATAATTTCTTTCAGGACACTAGGCAAGCGGATATTTAAGATAGCGCCGCTGCATCATCATTTTGAAAGATGCGGCTGGCCTGAATCAAAGGTCACTATAAGGTTCTGGATAATAGCTATAATACTGGTTTTACTGAGTTTTTCCACCCTGAAACTCCGTTAGCGCTGAAGGGATGGGGCAAAAAGAAGGGGATAAGATGGCGAAGGCGGTAGTAGTGGGATTGGCTAAGAGCGGGATGGACGCGGCAAGGCTTCTTAGCCAGCGCAAGGACACTGTCTTTATCACAGAGATGAAAGACGGGGCTGACACTAAGAAGAGAGTGGATCTGCTTGTCAAAGAAGGCGTTCTGAAGCCAGGCAATATAGAACTGGGCTCGCACACTGAGAAGTTTATTAAAAAAGCTGATTTAATGGTGGCGAGCCCCGGGGTGAGACGCGACGCATTGCCGATTAAGATGGCTGAGGCGAAGAGAATACCTATAATAAGCGAACTGGAACTCGCGTATACAATGTGCCCTGCGCCGATTATCGCGGTCACCGGCACTAGCGGAAAAACCACGACCACGACTTTAATAGGCGAGATGCTGAAGAGTTCCGGATTTGACGCGATCGTATGCGGCAATATCGGGAATCCTTTCTCCGGAGAGATAAAGAGGATAAAAAAGAATTCTATAGCGGTCGTGGAGGTAAGTTCTTTCCAGCTGGAGCTGATAAAAAAATTCAGGCCCAGGGTGAGCGTTATATTGAACATATCTGACAATCATCTGGACAGGCACGCCAATATGGATGAGTATATCACCGCTAAGTGCAGGATCTTCCTGAACCAGGGGCATGGGGACGCGCTTTTTCTAAACAGGAATGACGAGCTTTTAAGCGAGATAGCAGGAGCTGTAAAAGGCCCGAAGGCGGAATTTTTTAACACGTACAGGGATTTCGGGGCCAGGCATAAGATATCGAACGAGGATTTTCTTGCCGCGATGTCCTCGGCCTCTTTTATGGGCGCGGACGAGGGAAAGATGCTGGAGGTCCTAAAAAATTTCAAAGGCATAGAACACAGATTGGAGCGCGTCGCCAATGTAAATGGCGTGGATTTTGTGAACGACTCAAAGGCCACCACGATTTCAAGCGTGGGGTGGGCATTGAGGTCGTTAGAGGAAAATATAGTTTTAATCATGGGCGGCAGATATAAAGGCGGAGATTTCGGGTTATTAAAAGACCTGGTCCAGAAGAAGGTGGATTATATAATATCAATAGGCGAGGCCAGGCCGCAGATTAAGAGCGGTTTGGATGGCGTAAAACCCATATTCGAGGCAGGGTCTTTCAAAGAGGCTGTGTCAGAGGGTTTTAAGAGGGCTAAAAAGGGCGGGAGGGTGCTATTATCTCCGGGCTGTTCCAGTTTTGATATGTTTAAAAATTACGAGGAGCGCGGCAGGATTTTTAAGGAGCTTGTAAATGAAATTGGAAGATCTGAATAAAGACAGCCAGCATATTTTGATTATTGCCGCTATACTGGTATGTATAGGGATAGTAATGATATATTCAGCGTCGAGCTGTCATGCGTACGAACAGTACGCTGACAGCGCGTATTATTTGAAAAGGCACTTGATCCATTGCCTGTTCGGGCTTTTTCTCGCGATGTACCTATTAAAAAAGGATTATAGAGATTTAAAGAAACACGCGAAAGTATTTCTTGCGATCTCGATATTCGCGCTTATTTTGGCGCTTTTACCCGGCGTAGGCCGCGAGGCAGGGGGCGCGAAGAGATGGGTGAAACTGGGTTTTATAGGATTCCAGCCTTCTGAATTTGCGGGATTTTTTCTGATAGTCTATATCGCGGACATCCTGGACAGGAAACAGCCTGCCATAAGAAGCTTCATGCAGGGGTTTTTGCCGCCCTTGGCAGTGCTGGGGTCTTCAGTTTTCTTGATACTGCTTCAGCCTGATTTAGGCAGTTCTGTGTGCATACTGGCAGTGGGTTTTATCATGATGTTTGTCGCGGGGGTGAATATGGCGTATATGCTGCCATTTCTCATCCCTGTCATACCTGTATTTTATTTTCTGATATTTAAGGTGGCGTATAGATTGCGGCGCATAGCCAGTTATCTGGACCCCTGGAGCGATACTCAGGGCGCTGGTTTTCAGATAATACAGTCATTTCTCGCGCTCGGCTCAGGCGGAATTTTCGGGCTTGGCCTGGGCTGTTCAAGGCAGAAGCTCTTTTACCTGCCCCAGGCGCATACGGATTTTATATTTTCCATAATAGGCGAGGAGATGGGCCTCATAGGCACGCTGTCAGTGGTGGCGCTATTCGCGGCATTTATATGGCTGGGCATGCAGGTTTCAATAAAGTCAAAGGACTTATTCGGACGGTTTCTGGCGCTTGGCATAACTACGAGCATAGGTTTAAAGGCTGTCATAAACATCGCGGTTTCAACAGGCGCGATACCTACTAAAGGCCTGCCGCTTCCTTTTATAAGTTACGGCGGCACAGCCCTGATCTTTAGCATTGTAGCTGTTGCCATATTGATCAACATCTCCAACTCCTGAGCCAAACAACTTGACACTACTAACATTGTCACAAGTGTAAAGTTGTTTGGGTGGAGGGAGAGGCATGGTAATTATATGAGGATATTGATAGCCGCGGGAGGAACTGGCGGGCATATATTGCCGGCAATGGCGCTGGCTAAAGAGATAAAGGCCAGGAATATCGGCAAAGTCCTTTTTGTCATATCGTCCAGGAAACAGGACAGGGATATGATTGTTGGTAAAGGCGTGGATTTTACCGCCTTGCCAATAACAGGCCTGCAGTCGAAAAGCATTTTAAGCATATTGAATTTTTTAGTCCGGCTCCTGGCAGGCACGATAAAATCAATGTCAGCGCTTTTGAATTACAGGCCGGACATTGTGATCGGCTTCGGAGGATATGTCTCAGGCCCTGTGGTTTTAGCCGCGAGCCTCGCTGGAATAAGGACTATCATACACGAGCAGAACGCCTATCCCGGGAGGGCCAATAGGATACTTGCCAGCGTCGTAGACACGATCGCGATAAGTTTCCCTGAGGCAAAGGCCCATTTCAAAGGCCTTGAGTCAAAGGTTATTTTCTCCGGAAATCCGATAAGGGAAGGCCTGAAAAGAGACGAACCGGCAAAACAGCATGAATTTTTCAATGTGCTTGTAATTGGCGGAAGCCAGGGCGCGCATAAACTAAACATTGCAGTGCCTGAGGCAATATCTCTTATGGAGGCCCGGCATAAAAACACGCTGAACATCACGCACATCGCTGGAAAAAATGAAAAAGATATGGTGGAGAGCGCGTACGCGCAAATAGGCGTAAAAAACAGGGTATTTTCCTTTACAGAGCATATGGCAAGGCTTTATAATGAATGCGATTTCGCGATATCCAGGGCAGGGGCGATGACAGTGTCAGAACTTTTGGCGCTGGCTATACCGGCTATACTGGTCCCGTATCCATACGCCGGAGGCCACCAGAGATTCAATGCCGCGGCCCTGGAAAATATAGGTTCCGGGATATTACTGGACGAAAAAGACATGTCCAGCTTATCCATGCGGGACGCCATATTGAGGCTGATGGATAAAAGCGTTCTTCTGGATATGTCAGCCAGGGCTAAAAATATCGAAATGCCTGATGCCTGCAGGATTTTAATAAAGGAGATTTGTAAATGATCAGCGTTGCCACCTCAACCTCGTAGGTTGCGGCTGGAAATTAGTAACAGGCCGCAACCTACGAGGTTGAGGTGGGTTAAATTGACTCACTTTGTAAAGGAGCTTTATCAATGATCAGCGGAAAGACAGTGCATTTTATAGGTATAGGCGGAATAGGCATGAGCGGCCTGGCTGAGGTGTTCCATTGTTACGGTTACTCTGTCCAGGGCTCTGACTTAAGGAGGTCAAAGGTCACTGACAGGCTCCAGGGAATGGGCATTGATATAAAAATAGGCCACATGGCTGAAAATATCACAGGCGCTGACCTAGTGGTGTATTCTTCGTGCATAAGGGAAACAAATCCCGAATACATGGAAGCCAAACTGAAAAATCTCCCTGTATTAAAACGCATGGAGGCGCTGGCGCTTCTGATGCAGGATAAAAAGGCATTGGCTATATCAGGGGCTCACGGAAAAACCACCACGACCTCGCTGACAGCGCTTTTATTGATAGAGGCAGGGCTCGACCCTACGGTTTTCATCGGCGCTGACGTGGATTTCCTGGGCGGCAACGCGAAATACGGCGCGAGCAATATAATGGTGACCGAGGCGGACGAATCAGACGGTTCGTTTATCCTGCTTAATCCGCTGTACTCCATCAGCACCAATATCGACAGGGAGCACATGGACTATTACGGCACCATGGACAATGTCCTGAACGCCTATAAAAAATTCATAGAAAACACCAAGGACGAGGGCTGCGCATTTATCTGCGCCGAAGACGAGAATCTCAGGGTCATAGCTGCAGGGTCTAAAAAAAGGATTTTAAAATACGGGTTGTCGGACGACGCTGATATAAAGGCGGAAAATGTGAAATTAATGAACCTGAAGGGAGCGGAATTTGACGTAAGATATAAAGGCTCAAGGCTCGGCAGGATAAAGCTCTCGATCCCCGGGAATCACAATGTGGTCAATAGCCTTGGCGCCATAGGCGTGGCAATGGAGCTGGGTGTGGATTTTAACCTAATCAAGGGCGCGATAAGGAAATTTAAAGGCGCTGACAGGCGGTTCAGGGTTACGCATCTGGAATCAGACATACTTGTAATAGACGATTACGCCCATCATCCCACTGAGATAAAAGCCACTCTTAAGGCAATGGACCAGAGCGGGAGGCGGGTGGTGGCTGTTTTCCAGCCTCACAGGTTTTCCAGGACTAAAGACCTGAAAGACCAGTTTGGAAAATGTTTTGACCGGGCAGACCACTTAGTGGTGACTGATATATATTCCGCTGACGAGAAACCCATAGAGGGCGTGAGCGGGAAAGACATCTGGGAAAGCGCCACAAAATGCGGCCACAAAGACGCGCATTTTATCGCGAAAAATGATATAATAAAACATTTAATAGATGTGGTCAGGCCGGGAGACGCGGTATTTTTACTGGGCGCGGGCGACATAGGGGAACTGCCGTTTAAAATCGCCAGGGCCCTGGAAGAAATTAATGCTAAGATACAATGAGCTGTTGTCCGGGCATACCAGTTTTCGCATTGGCGGCCCTGCGTACTATTGGGCTGAGCCGGAGAACATAGAGAGTGTTTTAGAGGCTGTTTCTCTGGCTGAGGATAAAAATAAAAGGCTCCTGGTGGTAGGTAAGGGCACTAACCTACTGGTTAAGGACGAGGGATTTGACGGCGTAATAATCTCGCTGGCAGGGGATTTTGAGAAAATAGAAAAGGGGCAGGGTGGTTCAATAAAAGCCGGGGCAGGAGCCAGCGTATCAAAACTGGTAAAATACGCTTTTGAAGAAGGGCTTGGAGGGTGCGAATTTTTATCCGGTATACCAGGCAGTCTGGGCGGCGCGATCTTTATGAATGCCGGGGTCAGGGCTATTGACAGCCCGGATAAATTTGAAGAGATAAAAGATATACTTACCTCTCTGGAGGCGCTGGATCTAAAGGATAAAAAGATAAAGATCCTGGATAGAAAAGATGTGGATTTTGGATACAGGCATTCCGGCCTTAGCGAGAAAATTATTTTAGGCGCCAGGTTTAGCCTGAAAAAAGACAAGAAAGAAAATATCAGGGAAAGGATCAGCGCTTTTAATAAAAAACGGGAATGGCTGGCTAAGATAGGATTTCCGAACGCCGGCAGTATTTTCAAAAACCCGGCTTCTAATAAGCCGGCAGGCATGCTCATAGAGTCCTGCGGCCTTAAAGGTAAAAGAATAGGCGGGGCTGAGATCTCCTCCGCGCACGCGAATGTGATAATGAATGTCGGCAAAGCTACGGCAAAGGATGTGCTTAGTTTGATGGATTTGGCGCGGATACAGGTTAAGCAAAAATTCGGTATTGACCTGGAACCGGAATTGAAAATAGTATAGTTCTCGACTGGGCGTATATGTATAGCCACAGCGTCCGCTCGAACAATATTCTTCGAGCGGTCACGAAAGCGCATTACGGGAGCGGAGTCGAGAAGTAAATATTTATAATATGAAGACAAAACGTATCGGCGTATTGATGGCTGGGCCTTCTTCAGAAAGGGAGATCTCGATAAAATCAGGCACCGCGGTGTGCAGGGCGCTTGGATCAAAAGGCGTGGATTACGCGGCCCTGGAGCTCATGCCCGGGCCTAATAATAATGGCTACAGGGATTCAACGGCTGAATTGATCCGCGAAGCGAAAATAGACACCGCGTTTGTGGCGCTTCACGGCGAATTCGGAGAAGATGGGGGCGTGCAGGAGCTTCTTGAAGAAATGAACATACCGCACACCGGTAGTTCTTCCCGCGCGTCAAAGATAGCGATGAATAAAATTGCCGCAAAAGAGGTTTTTAAACGCAGTAGCATACCTGTTGCCAGGCACGATGTCCTGAACCTTGAG
This sequence comes from Candidatus Omnitrophota bacterium, assembly GCA_030691625.1. Classification (GTDB taxonomy): domain Bacteria; phylum Omnitrophota; class Gorgyraeia; order Gorgyraeales; family Gorgyraeaceae; genus UBA10183. Next base: position 15,569 of record JAUYDX010000099.1, read on the forward strand.
AGATTTAAAAAAGGTTTTGATGTAAAGGTGTATTTTAAGGCATTCGGGAAAAGCGTGGTGGTAAAGCCTTCAAACGGCGGATCATCTATAGGCCTTAATATAGTGAATAATGAAAAAGACCTGCTGGCGGCTATTGAGGACGCGTTTAAATACGACGACAAGCTTCTTATAGAGGAATATATCCCAGGCAGGGAGATTACAGTGGGCATAATAGAAGACAGGGCCTTGCCTATCGTGGAAATCGTCCCGAAGAGGAAATTTTTTGATTTTACAGCGAAATACCAAAAGGGCATGACAGAATATATCGTGCCTGCCGAGATAGAGGAAAAGACATACAGGTTCTGCCAGGATATAGGCCTGTCAGCTCATAAAGCGCTTTCAGCCAGGTCTTTTTCGCGTGTGGATATCATATTGGGAAAAAGCGGAAGGCCTGTGGTGCTGGAGGTTAACACAATACCCGGCCTTACAGAGACGAGCCTTTTGCCAAAGGCAGCAAAGGCCGCCGGCATATCTTTCGAAGACCTTTGCCTTAAAATACTGGAATCAGCGTCATGGTAAGCAAAATTAACCTCGTAGGTTGCGGCAAACCGCAACCTACGAGGTTGAGGTGGTTTTAGGAATCAGCGTCATGGTAAAGATAAGAAGGCAAAAAGTGAGGCCGCATAAAAAAAAGAGGGATCCTGCGCCCAGGCCCAGGACCAGGCGCGGCTTCAGTACCTTTGTAAAGTTTGCCTTCTGGACTATTATAGTGGCTTTAATCGGGGCAGGGGTAGTGGGTTTTCAATACATGTTCGCGGATTCAGACCTCTTTAACGTAAAAGGCCTGGACGTGAGATTCTACGACGAGCAGAATGTCCTGCGCAGGGCGGGTTTCAGCGGCATAGATGATAAAAGCGTATTGGGCGAGAATATATTCCTTGTGGATCTGAACGATTTTAAGGAGAAAATAGAATCCAGCCACCCGGAATTCAAGGACGTAATGGTGAGGAGGGCTTTGCCGAATAGATTGATCGTGCAGGTAAAAAAAAGACTGCCAGCCGCCCAGATTTACGGAGACAGGCTGTATTTTATAGACATAGACGGGATTTTTCTTCCTGACGTTAAGAGCGCGGACTCCGGCAGGGTCCCGCTAATTTCCGGAATAAGGGCGAGCCCTTACAGGGCCGGCTCTATCCAGAAGGACAAGATCAGGAAGGCCCTGTCGCTCATAAAGGCGCTTTCTGAAAATATCAGGCTTTCTAGGTTTAAGATAAAAACAATAGACATAGCTGACAGCCGCAACGTGTCATTTTTCCTGGACGCCGCTGACGCTGAAAAGATGGAGATAAAGATAGGGGAGGGTGAATTCGCGAAAAGGCTGGATGTGCTCGCTACAGTGCTGGAGCAGCTGGCCAGGGACGTGGAGAGGGTGAAGTACATTGATTTGCGCTTTGACGACCCCATAGTCGGCCCTAAATAACAAGCAAACAAACAACTTTACACTTGTGACAATGTTAGTAGTGTCAAGTTGTTGAGAGGGGAAATGGGAATGAGAGGCAAGTATATGCATTCTTCAGAGATTATCTGTGGTTTAGACATAGGCGGTTCGGAGATCAGGGCAGTGATTTCCAATGCCAGCCAGAGCATACTCGGCTTCGGGCAGGCAGCCACAAAGGGTTTTTCAAAAAGCGTGGTTTCCAATCTCGCCCAATTGTCAGACTCCATAGAGGCCAGCGTAATGAAGGCAGAGGAAATGGCCAAGGTCAGGGTCAGGAAGGTTATCACGAATGTCTCAGGCGTGCACATAAGGACATTCGCGAGCCGCGGTTCAGTGCATATCTCTGACAGGCCGAGCGAGATCACAAAAGAGGATATAAAGAGGTGTATAGAGTCAGCCAAGGTTATAGCCATGTCCCTGGACAGAGAGGCGGTGCACCTGGTGCCTGTCAGATATTTTATAGACGATAAAATGGAGATAAACGATCCTTTAGGCCTATTCGGCTCAAAGCTTGACGTGGACCTTAATATAATCACCTCCCTGGTAACGGTCCTGCAGAATATCACAAAGGCAGTCAATCTGGCAGGGTATGAGGTGGATGAACTGGTAGTCTCAGGCGCAGGCGCGGGGCTAAGCGTTTTTGAAGAAGGAGAACTGCAGAGCGGGGCTGTGCTAATAGACGCGGGAAAAGAGATCACAGAGGCGTCCATTTTTGTGGACGGCAGGATCCTGGATACATTTAGTTTTCCTTTCGGAGGCGATGACCTTACCCAGATCCTGCAGGATAACCTGAAAATCCTGTTTGACGAGGCAGAGGAGATAAAGGTAAAATACGGCCTTGTCGCAAGGGATCTCTCCAGGATAGAAGATAGCCAGGTAAGGCATAAAAACGGGGTAATTACAAGAAGCGAGATCGCGAATCTCCTGCTTCCGAAGACAGAGGCGGCATTGGAAGAAATTTATAAAAAGATAGAGCCGTTTCTTAAAACCAAAAAGAGCCTGCCGCATATAAGCGTGGTGGGCGGCGTCGCGAAAATGGATGGTTTTATCGAAACCGTTGAAGGGGTGTTTAAGGCGCCTGTCAGCATGGGCAGTTTCAAGTCCCAGGACAAGATCGGCGATATAACATTCACATGCGCCCTGGGGCTTATGAAATACGGGGCAAAAAAGTCGGCTTACTTAAAGACAGGTTCAAATCTGGCTGAGCCTGCTAATTTTATCGGGAGGATCATCTCGAGAGCAAAGTCTATTGCCTCGGATTATTTTTAGAAACCTCGCAGGTTGCCGTAGGCAACCTGCGAGGTTGAGGTGGTTAAATGATAGGAATTATTGGATTCGGCAATATGGGAAGCGCGATAGCGTCGCGCGTAAAAGTAAAAACGCTTATTAGCGACAAGAATAAGCGCATATCCAGTAATGTAAGCGTGGCGAAAAATTCAGATACAATAATCCTCGCTGTCAAACCGCAGGACATAAAGGATGCGCTTAAAGAGATAAGGCCTTATGTAAAGAATAAGCTTGTAATATCAATTGCGGCCGGCGTAAGGACAGCGCTCATAGAAAAACTGCTTCCCGGCGCCAGGGTAATCAGGGTAATGCCTAATATGCCGGCGCTGGCAGGTAAAGGTATCTCCGCTATAACACGCGGCAGGGGCGCTAAAGCAGTTGATATGAAAAAGGCCTGCGGGATTTTTTCAAAGGTGGGCGAGGTAGTGGAAGTCAAGGAAGATATGATGGACGCTGTCACAGCTGTTAGCGGCAGCGGGCCAGCGTATTATTTTCTATTCACATATTTGCTGGCAAAGGCAGGCGAAGGCGTAGGATTGGATAAAAAACTTTCTCTTAAATTAGCCATCCAGACACTGATAGGCGCTGCGGAGCTCGTGAAGTCAAAAGATATCGCGCTTGAAGAGCTTGTAAAACGAGTGGCCTCAAAAGGCGGCACCACAGAAGCCGCCCTTAAAGTATTCAAAAAGGAAAATCTGGAGTCAATCATAAAAAAGGCTGTTAAGCGCGCAGCCCACCGTTCCAAACAACTTTACAAAAAGGGAAGGAGAATATAAATGCCGAGGATAGGGATTATTGGCGGAAGCGGATTGTACCAGATGGACGCTTTAAAGGATATAAGGGAAGAGAAGGTGGAGACGCCTTTTGGCGAGCCGTCTGATAATTTTATAATAGGAAATCTGAACGGCGTGGAGGTGGCGTTTCTGGCCAGGCATAAAAGGGGCCATACGATCCTGCCCACAGAGCTTAATTACAGGGCCAATATATACGCGATGAAAAAGCTCGGGGTGGAACAACTCATTTCCATTTCAGCTGTGGGCAGTTTTAAAAAAGAGCTGAAGCCCCTGGATATCGTGCTCCCTGACCAGTTTGTGGACAGGACCAATCAGGCGCGCCAGACCACATTTTTCGGCCATGGCATAGTGGCTCACATAAGCTTTGCGGAACCGGTTTGCGCCTGTTTAAGGGAGATCATTTATAAGGCAGGCAAAAAACTTTCTCTCGCCATGCACGATAAAGGCATATACCTTAATATGGAAGGCCCTGCGTTTTCCACCAGGGCAGAATCGCGCCTGCATAAAAGCTGGGGAATGGATATTATAGGTATGACCAATATGCCGGAGGCAAGGCTCGCGAGAGAGGCGGAGATATGTTTCGCCACTATCGCGCTTGTCACAGACTATGACTGCTGGCTCGAAGAGGAAGTGAGCATAGAAATGGTAATAGGAAATCTCCTTAAAAACGCTGATAACGCCAAGAGGCTTATAAAAGAAGTGGCGCCTCTTCTCGCAAAAGACAGGAAATGCGCGTGCAGGGACGCGCTCAAATACGCCATAGTCACTGACAAAAAACTCATACCCGAACATACAAAAGAAAAACTGGACATAATAATAGGGAAATACATAACCACCTCAACCTCGTAGGTTACCTACGAGGTAACCTACGAGGTTGAGGTTCTTCTTGTA
>JAUYDX010000023.1 GCA_030691625.1 Candidatus Omnitrophota bacterium
AGGATGAATGAACAGGTTTTACAAAACAGCATAATAGAGCTGATTAAAAAATACGGAGACCTGGGTGTATTCCTGGGTATGTTTTTTGAGTCAAGCATTGTGCCCATACCTTCAGAGGTTGTTATAATCGGGGCCGGGACCATAGGCATATCCGTAGCTTCGATACTGATATTCGGCTCTCTGGGCGCGACACTGGGCGCTTCAGTGGGTTACGCGCTGGGCAGATACGCCGCTACGCCGGTAATATTAAAGTTCGGAAGATTCATTTTTATAAAGCCCCATCATATTTATAAGGCAGAGGCGTTTGCCAGGAAATACGGGGCGTGGAGCGTGTTGATCGGCAGGTTACTGCCGATAGTGCCGTTTAAGGTATTTTCCATCGCGGCGGGGATCACAAAGATCCCGTTTATACCTTTTATGGCGTTTACCATGATAGGTGTTTTGCCCAGGATCTATCTTTTGACTATTTTTGGCTATGCGCTGGTTAAATATACAAAACCCGTTTTAATTATAACATTTTTTGCTATACTAGTATTCTTGGCTTTTAAGCTAGTGAGTATGATGCAAAAAAAGACAACAGCAGCAGAAAGGAGAGAAGAGAAATGCCAGGTTTAACTAATGCAACTGTGTTTGAAGTGTTTGCTATCTGGGGTGTTTTGTTTATCGCTTTTCTGGGCCTGGGGTACGCGCTTTTACTCAGGAGCCAGATTATGAAAAAGGATAAAGGCACTCCCCAGATGCAGGAGGTCTGGACAGCTATCCGCACAGGAGCGGATACGTATTTGGTACGCCAGTTAAAAACCATACTCCCGTTGATTTTTGTCCTCACGGGTGTTTTATTTTTCTCAGTTTATATAATCCCGCCCACTGAAGAGGCGCTATTGCGCTTTAAGGGATTCAACCCTGATATGGTGCGCCTGATCGTTGGTATAGGAAGGGCTCTGGCGTTTGTCATGGGCGCGTGCTTTTCGCTCATGGTTGGCCAGTTTGGCATGCGCATGGCTGTGGAAGGTAATGTGCGCGTGGCATCCGCTTCAAGGAGAAGCTTTGCCGAGGCATTGCAGATCGCGTACAGGACAGGCACGATAACAGGCATGCTTACAGATGGCCTGGGCCTTTTGGGAGGGAGTATTATATTTATTATTTTCGGGATAGCCTCTCCTGATGTGCTTTTAGGCTTTGGTTTTGGCGGCACGCTCCTCGCTTTATTCATGCGCGTCGGCGGAGGCATCTATACCAAGGCAGCCGACGTGGGGGCTGATCTGGTAGGAAAGGTGGAAAAAAATATCCCCGAAGATGACCCGAGAAACGCGGCTGTGGTCGCGGATCTCGTAGGAGATAATGTAGGCGACTGCGCGGGTATGGCAGCTGATATATTTGAATCATATGAAGTAACTATTGTTTCAGGTTTGATCTTAGGCCTGGCGCTCGTCGGGATAACCCATGAGTTAAAATGGATCGTGTTTCCGCTCTTGGTGCGCGGCATAGGCGTTCTTTCCTCTATTATCGGGACGTATCTTGTAAAAGGCAAGAAGGGAAATGAAAGAGGCGACGCGCTCTCGAGCATCAACCGCGGTTTCTACGCTTCAGCCGCGATCTCTGTGGTGTCATTCTTGTTTTTGGCGCATTTTTATATGCGCGAATGGAGGGCATTTTTCTCAGTGGGGGCAGGAATTTTATTGGCAATTGTCATTGACGAGATCACAAAATATTTTACACATACGCATCACGCGCCTGTCAAAGAGATAGCAGGCGCTTCCAGGACAGGAGCGGCTACTTTGATCTTACGCGGGCTTTCTATAGGTTTTGAATCCGCTGCCTGGCAGTTCGTGGTAATAGCGCTTACAATACTCGCGGCTGTTGTGATTTATTGGGGCCAGCCTGTAATATTCGTGCTCTATGGCGTGGCAATGACAGGCATAGGCATGCTGACTCTTACAGGAAACAACGTGGCGATGGACTCATTCGGCCCTATCGCTGACAACGCCAATGGCATAGGCGAGATGACCCATATGGAGCCTAAGGCGCGCCAGATAATGGCTGACCTGGACGCGGTGGGCAATACCACAAAGGCGATCACTAAAGGCGTCGCTATCGGTTCCGCTGTAATCGCGGCAGTATCTTTATTCGGATCATTTCTTGCAGACGTCACAAAAGTCCAGATGCAGATGGGTCTCGCTGAGAATCTCAGGCTTCTTTCTACAGGCATAAGGGTTTCAGAGCCTATGGTGTTTATAGGAATGCTTTTAGGAGGAGCGGTTCCTTGCTTATTTTCCAGCCTCACTATCAATTCAGTAGCCAGGGCTGCCGCGTTGATCGTGCATGAAGTACGCAGGCAATTTCATATCCCAGGATTAATGGAAGGCAAGGTAAAACCTGATTATAAACAGGCAGTGGATATCTGCACTATTTCCGCGCAGAAAGAACTTATCAGCCTGGCGTTAATTGCTGTATTAAGCCCTATATTAATAGGAATGGTTTTAAACGTAGAGGCGTTGGGCGGATTTCTGGCAGGCGTAATTCTATCCGGACAGCTGTTAGCAGTGTTTATGTCTACAGCAGGAGGCGCGTGGGATAATGCCAAAAAAACAATTGAAGACGGACTTTATGGAGGCAAGGGTTCAGACGCGCATAAGGCATCTGTGGTGGGCGATACAGTAGGGGATCCGCTAAAGGATACTTCAGGCCCGGCATTGAATCCTATGATCAAGGTTATAAACCTTGTTTCTCTTTTAGCGGCGCCTATTATTATAAATCACCACAAGACTGACGCGGGCGTTATCGTGGCTATAGTGGTATGCTCGGTTTTAATATTCGGGGCAATACTATATTCTAAACACGGCAGGCTTTCGTTCACAAAGTACAAAAAAGAAGAATTATAATATGGAACCAAAAGCGTCGTCGTTATCACAGAGGATAAAAAAGCTTGTAATAGGAAAATCCCGCAATCCCCAGGATTCCAGGATCTTCCATAAGCTTTCGCTGATCGCGTTTTTCGCGTGGATCGGATTAGGCGCTGATGGTTTGTCCTCTTCCTGTTACGGGCCTCAGGAGGCGTTCCTGGCGCTTAACGGACATATCTATTTAAGCGTATTTGTCGCGCTTGGCACAGTGATAACGATCTTTATAATTACCGCGAGCTATTCGCAGATCGTAGAGCTTTTTCCGCACGGCGGAGGAGGGTATCTTGTCGCGAGCAAATTATTGTCTCCGGGCGTGGGCATGGTTTCAGGATGCGCGCTTTTAATCGACTATGTGCTTACTATAGCTGTTTCTATCGCGAGCGGCGCAGATGCCATTTTCAGCCTTCTGCCGATAGAATGGCATGCCTACAGGCTGGAATTCGCTATTTTTATTCTCCTGGCACTGATGATTTTGAACATGAGAGGCGTAAAAGAATCTATACTGATTCTTATGCCTATATTTCTTGTCTTTATTCTTACGCATGTTTTTATAATCGGTTATGCGCTGTTTACACACGCGCCTGCTTTTTCAGCGGTAATTAATTCTACGAAACTTGATCTCAAGGATACAGTATCGCAGTTGGGTGTTTTTGGAATGCTGTTCCTTATTATGCGCGCTTACAGTATGGGAGCAGGCACATACACAGGCATAGAGGCGGTTAGTAACAGTATCCCTGTTCTTAGAGAGCCTAAGGCCCAGACTGCCAAACATACAATGCGATATATGGCAATCTCTCTGGCATTTGTAGCTATGGGCCTGATGCTGGCTTATATCTTTTACAACGCTAAGCTTGAACCGGGCAAGACCTTAAACGCGATTCTTTTCCAGAGCGCTACCCAGACATGGAGCGGTCAGCAGGCATATACCTTTATTCTTATCGCGCTTATTTCAGAAGCGGCGCTTCTTTTTGTAGCCGCCCAGACTGGTTTTATAGGCGGGCCGGGTGTATTGGCTAATATGGCGACTGACAGATGGTTTCCTACAAGATTTTCAATGCTAAGCGATAGATTGGTCACGCAGAACGGGATTTTAATTATGAGCGGGCTGGCGTTGGCTTTAATGCTTTTGGCCCAAGGCTCTGTCAGGTTTCTCATAGTGCTTTACAGTATAAATGTTTTTATAACATTTATACTGTCTCAATTTGGCATGGTCAGGCATTGGTGGGAATACAGAAAAAAGGTCAAAGACTGGCTGAAAAAGCTTTGTGTCAACGGCGTAGGATTGATTTTAACCTCTTTTATACTTATATCCATGCTGGTGGTTAAGTTTAACGAGGGTGGATGGCTGACGTTACTTATAACAGGCACCCTTGTAATTCTGGCGCTTTTAGTGAAGCGGCATTACCGGGCCACTCAGGTGCTCTTACACAGGCTTAATAGTTTAGTAGCGGCTGTTGAAACATCTGATCAGAATATTTTGCCAGGGGCGCAGCGGGAGATTAAAACCGAGCCGGTTTTTAATCCAGAAGCCAAGACCGCTGTTCTGATGGTGAACGGGTTTAATGGTATGGGCCTGCATACGCTTTTCGGCATTTTGAGATTATTCGGAGCCAGCTTTAAAAATTTTATTTTTCTGCAGGTGGGCGTGGTGGATGCGGGTAACTTTAAAGGCGCTCAGGAGGTTGAACACCTGGAGACAAGCGTTGAAAAAAGTATAGCCAGTTACGTAGATTTTATGAAAAAACAGGGCTATTACGCCGAAGGGATTTACGCGCTCGGTGTAGATGTGGTGGAAGAGGTTACAAAGATCTCCCCCAGGATACTGGAGCGTTTTCCGGGCGCTGTATTCTTCGGAGGGCAATTGATCTTCCCAAAGGACTCATTCATGCTGAGGCTACTGCATAACTACACTGTATTTACGTTGCAGAAAAGACTGTATAGAGAGGGCATACCTTTTGTAATCCTGCCTATAAGGGTTTAACAGGAAAAAGTAAAAAAAGGAGCTATTATGTTTTTCAAATTTATCCCAAGAGAGTTTAATTTTTTCGATCTTTTTGACAAACAGGTTGATTACGCTGTTAAGGCAGCGGATTATTTCAAGGAATTGACCGCTAAAGGAGCTGTAAGCGAAGAAGCGCTTAAAAAGATGGAAGACATAGAGCACGAGGGAGATGAGGTCGCGCATGATATCATAGAGCATTTGAATAAGACATTCATCACGCCTTTTGACAGGGAAGATATCCACGCCCTGGCCAAGGAGCTGGACGATATAATAGATATGATCAATACGATTGTCAGCAGGTTAAGGATTTACAAACTTACCTCCGTGGACAAAAATCTCATAAACTTCGCTTCTGTGATCAGCGAATCTGTCAATGCCGTAGCAGGCGCGGTCAAAGGTATGCGCCATATGAAAAATTCGAAGATTATCCAGGAGCTATGCGTAGAGATAAACCGGCTTGAGAACGTCGGGGACGAAATGAGAGATAATGTGCTCGCAGAGCTTTTTGAAAAATGCAAAGACCCTATAACCGTGATCAAGTTAAAAGAGATATATCAGGACGCTGAAACAGTCCTTGACGTGTGCGAGGACGTAACCCACGTGGTAGGGTCTATACTCTTAAAACAGGCATAACGTATGACATTTAATATAATTTTTCTGATAGCGCTTGCGCTTTTATTTGATTTCCTGAACGGGTTCCACGATTCAGCCAATTCCATTGCCACAGTTGTTTCCACGCGCGTATTGTCGCCCAGGTACGCTGTTGTATGGGCCGCGTTTTTTAATTTCGTAGCGTTTCTTTTCTTCGGCCTGCACGTGGCAAATACTATAGGCAAAGGGATTATTGATATAGCTATAGTGGATAAAGGCATAATCTTCGGGGCGCTTATGGGCGCATGCGGGTGGAATATTATCACGTGGTATTTTGGCCTTCCTACCAGTTCTTCTCACGCGTTGATCGGCGGAATGATTGGCGCCGCTCTGGTTAAGGCAGGGCCTGCATCACTTGTATGGCACGGTATTTTAAAGACAGTCACCTTTATATTTGTTTCTCCTGTCTTGGGCCTTATCCTGGGCTTGGGGTCAGGGATAGCCGTATACTGGATTTTTAGAAAAAGCGCGCCTTTAAAAGTGGATCATATCTTTAGAAAAGGGCAGTTAGTCTCAGCTGCTCTTTATAGCCTTGGGCACGGAGGTAACGATGCCCAAAAGACAATGGGTATTATCGCCAGCCTTCTTTTTAGCACCGGCCTTCTTGGCAAGAATTTCTATATCCCGTTTTGGGTTGTGTTATCATGTCATGCCGCCATTGCGATGGGCACCATGTTCGGCGGCTGGCGCATAGTAAAGACCATGGGCCAGAAGGTGGCTAAGCTAAAGCCTGTGGATGGTTTTTGCGCGGAGACCGGGGCAGCAATTACATTATTCATGTCTTCAGCGTTTGGCATACCTGTGAGCACCACTCATACCATCACAGGCGCTATCATGGGCATAGGTTCGCTCAGGCGCTTAAGCGCGGTTCACTGGGGGGTCGCGGGCAGGATCATATGGGCATGGCTCCTGACAATCCCCTGCTCAGCGTTAATATCCGCTTTAGCCTACAGTATGGTTAGATAATCCTAAGAAGAGATGTGTTTAGGTAATTGGCGGTCTACCTGCAACGAAATCAGAATCTATTACAAAGATATGTTCTTAAAATAACTCCCCTAAATTTTCAATAATAGAGTACTACAATAAAAAACCGTAATCAAGATAAATAGCTC
>JAUYDX010000065.1 GCA_030691625.1 Candidatus Omnitrophota bacterium
AGGCGAGGTCAGGGAGGAACTGGACACTGTTTACAAAGGCCACGAGATAACAATAGGGTTTAACCCGCATTATATAATGGACGCGTTAAAGGTTATCCCGCAGGACGAGATAGCGCTCGAGGTTTTTGGGTCAGATAAACCGGCTGTAATAAGGATAGAGGACTGGTTTCTATACCTCGCGCTTCCCATGCAGTTAGCATGACGAGAAAAAAAGGCAGCAAACCCGAAGAGATAGGCGGTATAGTAGGCCAGGTAATCAAAAAATTAGATACAAAAACCCATGGCTCGAAAGAGGAGATAGTAAAGGCCTGGGAAAACGCGGCGGGCGCTGACGCGGTCAGGCACACAAAGTGCGTGGCGATTAAAAAAAATATACTCACAGTGGAGATAGACAGCTCCACCTGGCTTTATTTTTTAAGCATGAAAAAGAAATCTATCCTCGCGGCCATGAAAAAGGCCCTGGGCGAAAAGGCCATAGGCGACATAAAATTCAGAATAGGGGAGATAAGTTAGCAATGCCAAAGCAAGAAAAATATGACGCAACGACAATTCAGGTATTAGAAGGCGTTGACGCGGTAAGAAAACGCCCTGCCATGTACATAGGCGACATTTCCACGCGCGGCCTGCACCATCTTGTTTACGAGGTCGTGGACAACTCTGTTGACGAGGCAATGGCTGGTTACTGCAAAACCATCGCGGTAACAGTCCATGTGGACAATAGCGTTACAGTCGCTGATGACGGAAGAGGCATACCGGTAGATATACACAAAGGCGAGAAAAAACCAGCGGTGGAAGTGGTGCTCACTACCCTGCACGCCGGCGGAAAGTTTGATCATCGTTCCTATAAGGTGTCAGGAGGTTTGCACGGCGTAGGCGTAAGCGTGGTAAACGCGCTAAGCGAATGGCTCGAAGTGGAAGTAAGAAGAGACGGCAAGGCGTATAAACAGGAATACGAGAAAGGCAAGACAGCCTCGAAGCTGACTATTGTGGGCAAGGCAAAGACAACAGGGACCACAGTCACGTTTAAGGCGGATAAGGAAATATTTGTCAACTGCCCCATAGAGTATTCTTACGAGACGCTGTCCAACCGCTTAAGAGAACTCGCTTTTCTTAATAAGGGTCTGAAGATAAAAATAATAGATGAAAGAAGCGATAAGGAAAACGAATTTCAGTTCGAGGGAGGCGTCGTATCTTTCGTAGAATACCTTAATAAGAATAAAGAAGCCCTGCATAAAAAAGTCATATATATCGAAGGCACAAAAGAGGACGTGAGCTGCGAGATCGCGCTCCAGTACAATGACAGCTACAGCGAGAATATATTCTCTTTTGTAAATAATATCAACACCATAGAAGGCGGCACCCACCTGAGCGGGTTCAAATCAGCGCTTACGAGGGTGGTGAATCAATATTGCAAGAATAAAAACATGCTGAAGGAGTCAGACGTAGCCATCTCCGGCGAGGATATAAGGGAAGGCCTCACAGTTGTTATAAGTGTCAAGGTACCGAATCCGCAGTTTGAGGGCCAGACAAAGACCAAGCTCGGCAATAGCGAGGTGGAAGGTATAGTCTCCTCAATCGTGAATGACTCTCTCGGCGCGTACTTTGAAGAAAACCCTTCAGTTGCGAACAAGGCAATTGAAAAGGCGATACTTGCGGCAAGGGCAAGAGAGGCTGCGAGAAAGGCGCGCGAACTCACAAGGCGTAAAGGCGCGCTTGATTCAATGGCATTGCCTGGAAAACTTTCAGATTGCTCCGAAAGAGATCCCAGTATGTGCGAAATATACATAGTTGAAGGAGATTCAGCAGGCGGTTCATCCAGGCAGGGCAGGGACCGCAGGTTCCAGGCCATACTTCCCATAAAAGGAAAAATATTGAATGTGGAAAAGGCGCGGCTTGACAAGGTCCTGTCCAACGAGGAGATCAGGACCATAATAAGCGCGCTAGGTACAGGCATAGGAGAGGAATTTAATCTTGAAAAACTAAGGTATCACAAGGTTATCATAATGTGCGATGCTGACTCGGACGGTTCTCACATAAGGACGCTTTTATTGACCTTATTTTTCAGGCACATGCAGTCCTTAGTGGAAAAAGGCCATATCTATATAGCCCAGCCGCCTCTTTATAAGGTAAAAAGAGGCAAGCGCGAAGAGTATATAGAGACAGAAAAAAGGATGAACGAGCTTTTATTTGAGCTGGGCACAGAAGGACTTGTGCTAACAAGGCTAAGCGATAAAAAAGAGTTCAGCGCCAATGGTTTAAAGGAATTACTCCAGCTGGTTCTTGAATTTGACAGGCTTTCCTCAGGAATAGGTAAACGTGGAGTGGAATTGTCAAAATATATGGGTTTTAGACATAAGAAGACCAAAAAACTACCACTTTTTATGATAAAAGTGGAGGGAGAAGCCCAATTTCTCTATGATGATGATGAGCTGGCAAAGGCTGTAAACAAGAGGGAAAAAGAGCTTGGCAAAGATGTAGAGGTAGATGAAAAGGCGCTCGGCGTAGTAGAGTTTTACGGCACACGGGACATGGAAAAGGTCCTGGAAAAAATAGAGAAACTCGGTTTTGATATACTCGAAGAGTCAGCCCCGGCAGCTGAAACCAAGGACAAGAAAGAAAAAAAGGAAAAAAAGAAATCGTATAAGATTTTATCAGAGGATAAAGATATAAGAGAGCTGGATACATTAAAGGCATGCCTGGATTATGTGAGAGAGATCGCTAAAAAAGGCCTTACCATACAGAGGTACAAAGGCCTTGGAGAAATGAACCCAGAGCAATTGTGGGAGACCACAATGAACCCTGAAACCCGCACGCTTTTAAAGGTGACAATGGAAGACTCAGTAGAGGCGAATGATATGTTTACAGTGCTCATGGGCGATGCCGTAGAGCCCAGAAGAGCTTTTATAGAAAAACACGCTTTAGAAGTCAGAAACCTTGATATATAAAAACCTCGTAGGTTGCGGCTTGCCGCAACCTACGAGGTTGAGGCGGTTATAGATGTACGCGCAAAACGAAAAACTAGTCCCAATCTACATCGAAGATGAGATGAAGGCATCTTACATCAGTTACGCCATGAGCGTAATTGTAGGAAGGGCTCTGCCTGACGCGCGCGACGGTTTAAAACCAGTGCACAGGCGTATTCTTTACGCGATGAGAGAGCTCGGGAATGAGCATTCGAAGCCTTACAAAAAATGCGCCAGGATCGTTGGAGAAGTGCTTGGTAAATACCATCCGCACGGAGACGTGGCAGTGTACGACTCTTTAGTCAGGATGGTGCAGGACTTTTCTCTGAGATACCCTCTTATTGACGGTCAGGGAAACTTCGGTTCAGTTGATGGCGATTCTGCGGCAGCCATGAGGTACACAGAGGCGCGCATGGCTGCTATCGCTGACGAGATGCTCATTGACATAGATAAGGAAACCGTAGGGTTCACGCCTAATTTTGACGAAACCCTTCAGGAGCCCGTTGTATTACCCGCAAGGCTACCGAATCTTTTAGTCAATGGCTCGAGCGGCATAGCTGTTGGCATGGCTACAAATATACCCCCGCATAATCTAGGCGAAATAGTAGACGCGATAGTAGAATTGATCACTAATCCCGAGGCTGCGATAAAAGACCTGATGAAGATCGTTAAGGGGCCTGATTTCCCGACAGGCGGTATTATCTGCGGTAGAGATGGCATAAAGAACGCGTATGAAACAGGCCGCGGTCTTTTAAAGATTCACGCGCGCGCGAGCATAGAAAAACAAAAGCAGGGTAAAGAAGCGATCATTGTCACAGAGATCCCGTATCAGGTCAACAAATCAAAGCTCATTGAAAATATAGCAGGACTTGTCCAGGACAAAAAAATAGAAGGCATATCTGATATAAGAGACGAATCTGATAAAGACGGCATGAGGATTGTCATAGAGGTAAAGCGCGACCAGAACGCCGAGATAATCCTGAATCAGCTTTATAAGCACACGCAGATGGAAGAAAGCTTTGGCATTATCATGCTGGCGCTCATTGATAATAAGCCGAAGGTCCTGAACCTAAAGGAAATCATAGAAGCCTACATAAAACACAGGCGCGAAATCGTGCGCAGGCGCACCCAGTTTGAGTTAAATAAGGCTGAAAGGCGCGCCCACATCTTAGAAGGCCTGAAGATCGCCATAGACCATCTGACACAGATCATAAAGACAATAAGGGAGTCAAAGGATCCAAAGGTCGCCCAAGCGGCATTGATGAAAAATTTTGATTTGAGCGAACTCCAGGCCCAGGCAATCCTCGAGATGCAGCTGCAGCGCCTGACAGCGCTTGAGAGGGATAAGATAGAAAATGAATATCTCGAGCTCATTAAAAAGATAGAGCTGTACAAATCCATTTTAAAGAGCGAGAAAAAGATTTTAGAGATAGTGCGGGACGAGGCGCTTGAGCTCAAGAAAAAATACGGCGATGAGCGCAGGACAGAAATAGTGGGCAAGCTGGAAGACATAGAGATAGAAGACCTGATAAAAGAAGAGGACATGGTTATCACCATAAGCCACGCGGGATACCTGAAACGCCTTCCCGTAGGTTCTTACAGGAAGCAGAAAAGAGGAGGGGTGGGCGTTACAGGCATTGATATGAAAGAAGAGGATTTTGTAGAGCATCTTTTTATCGCGTCCACGCACGAATATATTTTATTTTTTACCAATACAGGCAAGGTGCACTGGCTTAAGGTCTACGAGATCCCACAGGCAGGCAGGGCTGCCAGAGGCAAGGCAGTGGTAAATCTTTTACAGCTGGAGCAGGCGGAAACAATATCGTCATATGTGCGTGTAAAAGAGTTCAAAGAAGGCAAGTTCCTCGTCATGGCCACTAAAAACGGCCTCATAAAAAAGACAGACCTGATGGCATACGCAAATCCGAGAAAAGGCGGCATCATAGGCATCACTGTTGAAAAAGGCGACGAGCTCATAAAGGTAAAATGGACAGAAGGGAATCAGGACATATTTATTGCCACCCAGGACGGTAAGGCAATACGCTTTCCTGAAAAACAGGTAAGGGACATGGGCCGCTCCGCAATGGGAGTAAGAGGCATAAGGCTCGGTAAAAAGGACAAGGTAATCGCGATGGAAATAGTAGTGCCCACAGCCACTATACTTACTGTTACGTCTCAAGGGTTTGCCAAGCGTACCCATGCCGATGAATATAGAAAGCAGTCCAGAGGCGGCAAAGGCATTAAGAATGTGAACGTCACTAAGAAAAACGGCGAGGCAGTAGGCCTTAAGATGGTAAACGAAGACGACGAATTAATGGTCATCACGCAAAAGGGCATGATAGTCCGCTGCCCCGTTAAGGATATCCGCACCACGGGCAGGAGCGCCCAGGGAGTCCGCATAATAAAACTTGATTCCGGCGACGGCGTTGCGTCAATCGCCCGCGTGTCGCCTGAAGAGCGGGAGGAAAACCAACCCGAAGCCGCGGCATCTTGACAACTTGACACTTGTAACAATGTCTTAAGTGTCAAGTTGTTTGACATTAAAAATAGTCCCCATCGTCTAGCCTGGTCCAGGACAACAGATTTTCGATCTGTCGACCGGGGTTCAAATCCCCGTGGGGACGCCAGTCTAAAGAAACTAACACACAACCGCATAGGAAGCCCAATGGCTCCATACCACAAAGGTACGGGGCAGGCCACCCATGCGGTTTTTATTTTTAATTTTTCTGAAAGAAAATCGCCTCCAGATGTGTCATATATAGTATAAGGAGGTGATTTATATGGAAGATTAAGCTTATTTTAGTGTTTTAGATTTCGGCTTGTCTTTATATATTCTCAGTAGTATTATGCTATATACAATTAGGAGCGCAGGGTAATTAAAAATTCGGAGGGATAAATGACAAAAGAGATAACCGCTACTAAAATTGCTATTTTTCGGAAGGAGGAGATCAGAAAAACCATTCATAAGAACGAGTGGTGGTTTTCGGTTGTGGATGTTATTGCTGTGTTGACTGATAGCGAGAACCCAAGAGATTATTGGTATAAAATGAAGATTAGAGATAAAGAAGAGTCAGGGGTTCAACTGTCGACAAATTGTCGACAGTTGAAATTGACCGCTCCTGATGGCAAATTACGAGAGACTGATTGCGCTAACACCGAAGGTATATTACGTGTTATTCAATCTATCCCTTCGCCTAAAGCAGAACCATTCAAGCGTTGGCTGGCAAGGGTTGGCAAAGAGCGTATTGACGAGATTGAAAACCCTGAGCTTGGGATGCATAGAACAAAAGCGCTGTATGAGAAAAAAGGCTATCCGAAAGATTGGATAGAAAAACGCCTGCGCGGCATTGCTGTGCGCCAGAAACTAACCGATGAATGGGATACGCGTGGAGCGCAAACAGATTTGGAATACGCAATTCTAACCAATGAAATCATGCAAGGCGCGTTTGAGTTGAAGGTCGATGACTATAAAAAGCGCAAGGGTCTTCAGCGCGAAAACCTGCGTGACCACATGACTGACTTGGAGCTGATTATCACAATGCTCGGCGAAGCGGCGACAACCCGGATAACGCAGGATAGAAATTCTCAGGGTTTGCCCAAACTTAAGCGCGACGCCAAAGATGGCGGGGCTGTAGCAGGAAGGACGCGCAAAGATATTGAACGGCAGACCGGGACAGAGGTTATCTCGAAAGAGAATTTTCTGCCGGGCGAGAGAAGAAAACAGATTAAAGGAAACTGAGATAACGGGGTAGAAAAAAGTTAAATGAAAACCTTAGTTGTTGGAGATATTCACGGGGCTTATAAGGCACTCTTACAATGCTTTGACAGGTCTGGTTTTGACCGGAAAACGGATTGGTTGATCGTAATCGGCGATGTATGCGATGGTTATCCAGAAGTCCAGCAGTGTATTGATGAGCTCTTAAAAGTTAAGCATTGTGATTTTATCATTGGTAATCACGATATGTGGGCTTTAGATTGGGCATTGCGAGGGGATAAACCGGAGATATGGACGAGTCAGGGTGGTGACCGAACGATTGCATCATATGGTGGCGGGCCCATGCCGAAGACGCACATTGATTTCTTAAAGAACGGGCAGCTTTGGATTGAACTTAAAGATCAAGTGTTTGTTCATGGTGGGTTCAATCCGGACATAGCATTATCAAATCACAGCGCGCAAGCATTGGTTTGGGATCGGACGCTTCTTGAGATGGCTTTGAAAATGCAATCGACGGGGCGTGGGTGTAAATTGAGTCGTTACGAAGACATCTTCGTCGGCCATACAACAACTGAGCGGTATCATTCATTGGAGCCGATTAAGGCGTGCAACGTTTGGGATATCGATACAGGCGCGGGTTGGTCAGGAAAGCTTACGATCATGGATGTCAATACCAAGGAATATTGGCAATCTGATTTGACGCCAGACTTGTATGGCGGGACGCCGGATAAGATATCGCGACAAGATAGGCATACTGCTGATTAATTTCTGAAAATCGTTTTTCTGGATGAAAAATGCGGGTTAGCAATAGAAGACATAGTTTACCAGAATTGAACACATCGGGGTGGAGACGCCACGAAAGCCCTCCATGTAAGTTATAGTCCCGCCGAAGCTCGTCCTTAAGAGTGAAGACGGGTTTTTTTCATAAATTTACAACTTATAATATGTAATTAGCTTGACAATACAACTTATATAGTGTATAATTTAACCACATGAGAGAGAAAGCGATTAAGCTATATCAGGAGAGGGTATTAAAGATGCTCACCGGCAAGATAGACGACTTTTATCTTGCCGGAGGGACAGCCCTGTCTTTATTTTATTTCCAGCATAGGCTGTCTGTGGACCTGGATTTCTTTACTCCTGACTTCAGGCCCATGCGCATTAAGGAAATCGTTGAATCACTGGAGAAAGCTCTTTCCAAGAAAATAAACCTTACAGGGCAGAACCTGGAGGGCAAAACCGCGAAGATGTTAATTTATAATATTCATTTTAGTTCGAGAGATACCCTTAAGATAGATTTTGTGGAAGATGTTTTTGAGCTCATGAAATCTACCAGGACGGTAGAAGGCATAAGAGTTTTGTCGCTGGAAGACATATACATTAGAAAGCTTTATGCAGCGTGCGGAGCAGTTTCCGGCATTGATGCTATTGGCCGAAAGCAGATTTTAGGGGGCAGGGCAGAGGCAAAGGATTTTTACGATCTTTATTTCCTGTCCCACACTTTTATGAAACTGTCAAAATTTATTGAGAAGTATGGAAACCCCATAATAATAGAAGGCCTTGTAAGATGGTTTAGGAGTTATGACAGGATGGCTATGGTGGATGGGGTCTTGACCCTGGACGCGGACAGGCAGGTAGATTATAAAAAGATGGAAGCGCATTTTAAAAAGGAAATAGATAAAATTATAGAAAGTCAGCTGAGGGATATATGAAAAAAGATTGGCTGTGGGATAGAAAGATAAGTATTTCTGAATCCAAGAAGATATTAAAAAATCCTGAAGACGTAAAGTTTATTTTGATGGCATCTTTGCTGCTGGCCCGCGAGGCTGATCCTGGCGAGGTTTTCGGAGATTATTTAGACCCTATCATATTCTGCAAGAACTGGCAGAAGATAAAGAGAAGGATGGCGCAGGATAAATGGGCTAACCCTCGTATCATTTTTTGGCAGGCGATATATGAGAAATTGCTGGATAAATATCGCAAAGAGGGCACCTGTTTTATAAGAAACAAAGACGTGACTCCAATGGATTCTGCGTGTGTTGCAATAGGCAGAGAGATACGCAAAGTCAGAAAAGAAAAGGGCTTGTCTCAGGACGAGATAGCTGAGAAGGCAGGCGTTTCTCAGCAGTTAATATCCCGCATAGAGAAAGGACGAGAGAATATATCTCTGATCACCCTAAAAAAGATCTCCGGCGCCCTGAACAGGAGGGTGGAAATTAGTTTTGTGTAAATAATCTACCAGAATCGAACACTTCGGTGTGGAGACGCCACTCATATTTCCCGCTTAAATTGACAAACCGCTATTTAAAAACTTAATTACCAGGCTTGACTTATAAAGGTTTTTCAGGTATACTAATTATAGACTTTATAAAAGAACTGACAGAAGGGATAAAGCCATGGTTATCCTAAAGACATTACTCGGGCATTGCCTTTTATTGAATAGGGCCTCTCTCCCATGGCGAGGCACGAAACCTATAATACATAAAAAGACATGCCCGGGTTTTTTATGTGCAGATGGGAAAAGGGTTTAATATGCGGAACTCAAATTTTAAAAAGAAAGTTTATATTAAATTAATATCTCTTGTGTTAATCCAGGTATTCCTGACTACGGGCATTGTGTATCCAGACAATGCCAAAAGCCTCAGGCCGGTTATGATGGGGTCTAAACAGGCAGGAGAGGAAATATCTAATGAGCGCGCAAAAGATGCTAAAGATAGCACAGGCTTAAAAAAATCAGGCCCGACATGGTTTCAGAATACTTTATATCAAAGTTTCCAAGAAAAAGGCATGCTGTTTCGGAAAATAGCCAGACCCTTAGGTTTAAATGCAACAGGGATTAAGATGCTGGAAGATAGTTCAGCCATATCTTTTTTTAATCTCTTAGGCAGCTACGCAAAACAACGGTCAGAATGGCTTCAATGGCTGGATATTGTCGCGACCCATGAGCTTGTAGCGGCAATAGGAGAAAAAGAGGTCCGGAAAATTATAAATGAATTCATAGACTGGCACCTAATAAAAAGCGAAGGATTTTGGAAGTCGCTAAAGTCTGTATTAGAGTGGTTTGAGAATGGGGAAATAAACAGCGCTTCTTATAGCCAGGGCCTGACGTATAAGTGCGCCATCAAATTAGAGGATATTGATAATGCTATAGAGAAAGGCGCCTTAGATACAGCCATGGCTAATATAAAGTTTGACGGAACAAACGCCGACCTTTTAGATTATTATATATCTTGTTATGCGGTAATGCGGGTAGCTAGGTCTATTGGAAAATATAAAAGAGAAAATCTTTTAACGTCAATCTTCCCGTATGTGGAAAAGATTTTACCGCGTTTTGCTGAGATAGAACTAGCCAGAGACGCTGTAACAGCTGTTCTTGCGGCGGTTAGCGATTATGGAGATGGCTCTTATATAACTGTAATGAAAAAATATTTACCGGTATTTTACCAACATTTAGGCATGCCGGAGGCAAATGACGCTATAATCGCCGTAGGCCGCGGTTTTGCGAAATTCGGGACGCCGGAAGACATAAAATTTTATATGAAAGTTTTGAATGAAAATCTTAAAGCTGATAACGCGACAAAACTTATCCCGTATGTCCTGTATAATTTTGTCAGCGACCTTGTGGAATTCCAAAGATCAGAAGCAGCCGGGATTGTACTTAGCATGGGGTTTCTTAATCAGTCTGATGCAGACCATATCCCATTATCCGGGGTTATTGTTTATGAGAAAACAGAACAGGAACAGGCGCTGGACATGATGGCTTTGGTGAGAGACACTTTTGATAATCAAATCAAACAACCTGATCTTGGTTATGCGGATGAGATAATCGTAGATGTGTCTTTAGCGGTAGGAGAATTCTTTCAAGATCCTTTTAGACACAGCTCTCGCGGGCCTATTAAGATTGAATACTCATTAGCCCCGGGCCGCATTGAGATAGTAACTGTCAATCTGTCAAATAAGCCTGTTAAATCAGTAAAAGAGATCGTAGAGGATGAAAGCGATCCTGCAAATCTGCTAAGGCCTGAGCACAGAGGTATTTGGACAATAAATACGCTGGTGAATAGACATAGAACAGGCGCTGACGATGATTTTATTATTGAATCGCTCAAGATATCGGAAGGCGTGTATAAAATAACCACCACATTGCGTATGCGTACAACAGATGCCCAGAACTTACTGAACGAGGTAAAAAGCCCTAAGCTTTTCCTGGAAATAGACGGCAGGCAGAAATTTGATACAAAAGTATTTAGGTTTTTGATAAAACTGGCTGCGGATGATATTGCGAGAGAGCATGGCATACATGTGGCGTCTGCTCTAATAGGAAGCGCTGTTTATTTGAGCCAGGATGGGCTTGTAGATGTAGACGCTATAAGCGATATCGATGTGGTACTAGAGGCTTATGACAGCGCTGGCCGTAAGGATATCTATAGGCTTTTTATTAACGCCCTGTATGAGCGTATGAAATCTTCAGGGGCGATAGATAACCTCAGTTGGATTATATATGACAACAGGCCGGCGCTGGCGCTGAGCGTGCCGCAGAAAAAAGAGGCGCTGCCGATTTTTTGGCCCATAATCAGGGATGACATACCTTGGTTTTTTATTGGATCCCTGCTGGAGCAGGATTATATTAAAGAGAAACCGGAAAGGCGGCATTTGGCTATTTTATATTACGCAGGAACGTTTTTTCATGAAGACAGCTGGTTTAGGGATATCCGGGATACGTATCTATATGTTGTTGACAAAGACGCGTCAGCGCTTAAAGGATTTGAATCCAGATTGGAAAGAGAAGCTAACTCTGTGAGACGAGCATATAAAGAGCTGAAGAAGGGGTCTATGCAGCATAAAGCGTTTATAGCGCATGTACGTAAGATGATCGGTTTACCTGATAAGCCGTACGCGAGCAAAGGCATCCTGAACCCAGCAAGCCTTTTCGATATCTTATCGCGCAAAACCAGCGCAAGTTTTTAAAAAAGGCAATATTTCTTATAATCAGCAGATTTGTATCCCAAGAAAATTCCGCTTTACAAAATTTTCCCCTGACTGTATAATAACCTCACAATTAATAAAAAAAGGATATCGCGTATGAAACTTAAATTAGGGATTCCTAAAGGAAGCCTGCAGGAAGCTACTGTAAGGATGTTTAAAAAGGCAGGCTTTAATATAAATATAGGTACTAGAAGCTATTTCCCTTCTATAGACGATGAAGAAATCTCCCCGTTTCTTTTAAGGGCTCAGGAAATGGCCAGATATGTGGCTGATGGCGCCCTGGACGCAGGCATTACAGGAAGGGATTGGACCATTGAGAGCGGAAGAGATGTGGTAGAGGTCTGCGAGCTTATATACGGGAAGCAGGGCTTGAGGCCTGTGAGATGGGTCCTGGCTGTGCCGAATGAATCAAGTATAAAAAAGCCGCAGGATATTAAGGGGAAACGCATAGCAACAGAACTGGTAAATGCCACAAGGGCTTATTTTAAGAAGAAAAAAACAGATGTGGACATAGAATTCAGCTGGGGCGCTACTGAGGCAAAGGTAGGCGCTGGGTTAGTGGACGGGATAGTGGAGCTCACAGAGACAGGAGCGAGCTTAAAGGCGAATAACCTGAGGATAGTGGATACGATATGCGAATCTACGACACTCATAGTCGCTAATAAGGCGTCCTGGAAGGATTCCTGGAAAAGACAGAAGATAGAGAATATCGCGCTTCTTTTACAGGGCGCGATTTTAGCTGAAGAAAAGGTAGGGCTTAAGATGAACGTGGAGGAGAAGAATCTGAATAAGATACTGGCGATCCTCCCCGCGATGAAAAACCCCACTATCTCCCAGCTTTCCAAAAAATCCTGGCGCGCCATAGAGACTATTATAGACGAGTCAGTAGTAAGAACCTTGATCCCGAAGCTTAAACAAAACGGGGCCCAGGGCATCATAGAATATCCGTTAAACAAGGTAATTTATTAATAATAGGGAGGGGCATATGCCTTGCGGAAGAAAAAGAAAAAGAAAGAAGATTGCGCGGCATAAAAGAAAGAAAAGACTGCGCAGAGACAGGCATAAAAAGAAATTGTGGTAATTTTTCTTCTCGACTCGGCCTTCGGCCTCGCTCGAAGAATATTGTTCGAGCGAGCGAAGCGAGTCGAGAACCTTTTTATACAACATTGCGATGTCCCCAAGATATTTTCTAACTTTAGGCATTTTAGCCGCATTTATAATTACTCTCTCCGGATGCGCTTCTACCAGGCAGACCAGCCGCAGGCTACCAGCACAAAACCCGCGCCAGGAACTCCTTAATCTTATCAGACAGAAACAAGCCCCTTCAGTATCTTCAAAGGCGTACGCCCATTATTCCGCAGGCATGATATATGACAATGAGGGTAAAACCAAAGAAGCCATTGAGGAATACCAAAAGGCGATACAGCTGGACCCTGAAGCGGCAACGCTCTATTACAGGTTAGGAGCGAGTTATATAAAATCAGGCCAGATGGATCTCGCTACAAAGGCCCTGGAAAAGTCAAAGGACATAGACAAAGAAGACACGAAGGCCAGGTTTCTCCTGGCCCTTATTTACACCTCTCAGAAAAAATTCGATGAGGCGACAAAGGAATATGAGGAGATACTAAAGTCAGAACCCGAAGACATGACTACGCTGACATCTCTCGCCGATCTTTATATACTGGGCCAGGACATGGAAAAGGCCATAAAGATATACGAGAACCTGGTGTCTGAGAAAAAGGATTCTCCGGTCATGAATTTTAACCTGGGCATAGTGTACGCAAGGGCAGGCAAGATCCCAGAGGCTGTAAAGGCGCTGGAAAAGGCCATAGAATTAAAACCAGACTATCTTGAGGCGCACCTGGGCCTGGCCGTGCTTTATGAGATCCAGAATAAAAAAGACCAGGCGCTTATGGAATACAAGAGGTCCCTGGAGCTGGACCCCGGAAATACCAGGGTGCATCATCAGCTGGGCCAGCTTTATTTTGAGTTGAATGAGAGGGAAGAGGCGATAAAACAATACGACATGGTTATAAACAATGACCCTGATGACGTGGATGCCTATATCGAGCTTAGCTATATCTATATCGCGATGGAAAACCCTGACCAGGCAGTAGTTGTTTTAAAAAAGGCCCTGGGCCTGGAAAAGAGGCAGGCTGACGTACATCTCGCCATAGCGTTTTCGTATTCTGAGAAAGGCGACAAACAACAAGCCATTGATGAATACAAAAAAAGCATTGAAATAGACCCTTTTAATCCCAAGGCCCATTTTTATTTAGGGGCTGTGCTGGAGGAGACAGGCAATATAGATGAGGCTATCCTGAGGCTTAAGCGTTCGATAGAATTGGACCCGGAAAACCCCGAGGCCCTGAATTACCTGGGGTATATCTACGCTGAATCAGGAAGGAATCTTGACGATGCAGAAAAACTTATACAAAAGGCCCTTGAATTAAGCCCTGGCAATGGCGCTTATATAGACAGCCTTGGCTGGGTGTATTTTAAAAAAGGCATGCTTAATGAGGCGAAGACAGAACTGGAAAAGGCAAAAGAGATCATAGGCGATGATTCAGTTATCTATGACCACCTCGGAGATGTTTATTTTAAGCTAGGCAGTCTGGACAAGGCGAAAGACGCGTGGGCAAAATCAATAGGATTAAAAGAGGATGAAAAGGTAAAAGACAAATTAGAAGCGTTAAAGTAGGGACAGCACAGTGTGCTGTCCCTACAATGCAAGGATAAATATGCCAAAACAACCTGATGTGAAAGAATTGAAAAAAATCGCGAGAGACGTAAGGATCGAGATCGTCAAGATGCTTAACTGCGCAGGTTCAGGCCACACAGGCGGGTCTCTTTCAATGGTGGAGATCCTCGTTGGCCTGTATTTTTACAAGTTCAGGTGCGATCCCTTAAAGCCGCTTTGCAATACCCGTGATATATTCATACTGTCGAAAGGCCATGGCTGCCCGGCGCTTTACGCAGTGCTCGCGCGCATGAATTTTTTCGGCAGGGAAGAACTTTGCACTCTTAGAAAAATCGGCACCAGGCTCCAGGGCCATCCGCAGAAAGGGCTTCCGGGCGTAGAGATATCAAGCGGTTCTCTGGGCCAGGGCCTTTCAATCGCCAATGGCTTTGCTTTAGGCTCCAGGCTGAATAAAGAGCCGAAGCGCGTATATTGCCTGATGGGAGACGGAGAGCTTGACGAAGGACAGGTGTGGGAGGCGGCTCTTACAAGCGCGCATTATAAGCTGGACAATGTGTGCGGCGTTATCGATTCCAATAAATTTCAGATTGACGGGAGGGTACAGGATGTAAAAGGCCTGGAACCGTTAAAGGCAAAGTGGCAGGCGTTTGGCTGGGAGGTCTTTGATATAGACGGCCATAATATCAAAGAGGTCATGGACGCTTACGATAAGGCAGAGAAGGCAAAGGGAAAACCCAGCATGATCATCGCCAATACCATTAAAGGCAAAGGCGTTTCATTTTTTGAAAATAAAAATAAGTACCACGGGACGGCCCCGAATAAAGAAGAGCTTGAAAAGGCGATAAAAGAATTGGAGACAGAATGAGTATCCAGACATATGGTTCAAAACCTACAAGAGACGGGTTTGGCGAAGCGCTGGTCGAGCTGGGCCAGAAAAGAGACGACATCGTAGTGCTTTCAGCAGACCTCACTGAATCCACCCGCGCGGCATGGTTTAAGGAAAAATTTCCGGAAAGATTTTTTTCAATGGGCGTGAGCGAGCAGGACATGATGGGTACGGCTGCGGGGCTCGCGCTTTCAGGTAAAGTGGCTTTCGCGTGCACGTTCGGCGCGTTCGCGGCCGGCAGGGCGTGGGACCAGATAAGGGTTTCGCTGGCTTATATGAAGACTAATGTGAAAATCGTGGGCACGCATGGCGGCATATCCGTAGGAGAAGACGGACCTACTCATCAGGCAAACGAAGAAATCGCTCTTATGAGAATTTTGCCTGGCATGACTGTCATTGTTCCGTGTGATGCCCTTGAAACGAAAAAGGCTACCATAGCGAGCGCCTCTCACGCGGGTCCTGTGTATCTCAGGCTCGGACGAAGCGGAGTGCCGCTTATTACTAAAGAGGGCGATGTCTTTAAAATAGGCAAGGCAAATTTATTAAAAGACGGGAAAGATATTACTATCATAGCCTGCGGCATAGAGGTGTACGAGGCATTGCGCGCGGCTGAAGCGCTGGAGAAAGAAAATATTTCAGCCAGGGTTATAAATCTTCACACCATTAAACCCATAGATAAAGAGATTATTATTAAAGCGGCAAAGGAGACAGGCGCTATTGTCACTGCTGAAGAACATACTGTCATGGCTGGAATGGGCAGCGCTGTCAGCGAGGTTGTTTCGCAAAACTCTCCTGTGCCAATGGAATTTATAGGCGTAAAAGACAGGTTCGGAGAATCAGGAGACCCGAAAGAATTATTTAAACTATTCGGCCTTACTGCGGACGATATCGTAAAAGCAACGAAAAGAGTTATAGCAAGGAAATAAAAACCTCGTAGGTTGCCGAAGGCAACCTACGAGGTTGGAGTGGTTTTGTATTTTATGCGTACAATCAAGATTTTTGCCCCTGCGAAAATTAATCTTTACCTGGATGTCCTGGATAAGCGTAAAGACGGGTTTCATAATATAGAGACGATCTTTGAGAAGATAGATTTGCTGGACGAGATAATCATAAAGGAAAAAGGAAAAGGCCTTAAGGTCAGGGCAAGCCTCGCAAGGTGCAGCCAGGGTAAAGAAAATATAGTCTATAAAGCAGTAGCCGCGCTTCTTAAAGAAGCAAAGGTAAAGTTAAACCTCGATATAGAGATAAAAAAACATATACCTGTCTCAGCCGGCCTTGGCGGCGGCTCAAGCGACGCCGCTTCCAGCCTAAGGGCTGTGAATAAGGTTTTTAAGCTCGGCATTTCAAAGAAAAGGCTTTTTCAGATAGCCCTGGACACAGGCAAGGATGCGCCTTTTTTTATGGAGGATATGCCGTTCGCGATAGCCAGGGCTACGGGAGAGAAGTTAGAAAAATTAAATCTGGACTACAGTCTTTTTCACATACTCATCAAGCCTTGTATCTCGCTTTCAACCAGGCTGATGTACGCCAGGATAGATAAATGCAACTTTTCTGACAAGGAAGGTTCTTTGAGAGACACACTTTTAGCTCTTAAGAGCCGGGATTTAAACGCCCTGGAAAATAATTATTATAATATCTTTGAAAGGGCTCTTGGCAGAGACAGTGTTCACATAGATAGAATAAAAGGCATATTGGGCGATAAGATGAGCCTTTTATCAGGAAGCGGGCCAACGGTATTTTCCACATTCGAAAATAAACATGACGCTATGCGCGTTTTCAGGAAAATCCCAAAGGCCAAAAGAATGGGCATCTTTTTAGTCAAGACTTATAAAGGAGGCAGCTATCATGGAAATAACAGAGGTTAGGATCTTCCAGAAAGAAGGAGCCAATAATAAACTAAGGGCATATGCCACTATCACTATTGACAATGCCTTTGTGGTCAGGAATATAAAGATCATAGAAGGCAAGACAGGCCTTTTTATCGCAATGCCTTCGCGTAAAATAAAAGACTCATGCCCGAAGTGTAACCATAAAAACGAGGTGCACAGTAAATACTGCAATGAATGCGGTTCGCAGCTCCCGGCTGTGGCCCCTGGCGCGCCGGTAAGTTCAGAGGCAGAACACGACCTGAGACAGGCAGAGCATAAAGACATTGCTCACCCGATCACTGTCCAGGCAAGAGAGTATATCCAGAAGAAAATCCTGGATGCGTACGAGGCAGAAAAGACAGGGACAAAGAGTTTGTGATTTAAGAAAGCATCAATTCCTTAAACAATTTTGTCCGTGATTTTGTTTTTAAATCGACTGACAAAATTCAAAGGTGGCTATACATTGGGACGTCGTCCAAAGGTAGGACTCGAGAATTTGGATCTCGCTATTGTGGTTCGAATCCACACGTCCCAGCCAATCTCATTTTAAAAATATTGACAACACGCCGGTAATTGATTAATATATAAACAATGGGGAGGTCGCTATAGCGGCCTGAGAGTTCCGCGAAGTAAGCGGATTACCCTTATAACCTGATCTGGATAATGCCAGCGGAGGGAAAGGAGGCTTGATTTGATACCCTTATGCAATTGGCATAAGGGTTTTTTATTTTTCCGCAGTTATTCTCCGGGTTTACTAAAAAAGGAGGAGCAAGATGTTTAAAAAGATAACAGAATCTCAGATAAGCAGGGCAATTGTAGGCGAGTTTAGCAAGTGGTTTGAGGATTATATCGTTTCAGATGTGATAATTGTGGGTGGAGGGCCAAGCGGCCTTGTGGCAGGCAGGGATTTAGCGAATGCGGGGTTAAAAACATTGATAATAGAAAGTAACAATTATATCGGAGGGGGGTTTTGGGTTGGCGGGTATTTTATGAATACCTTAACATTCCGCGCCCCGGGAGACAAAATTTTAGATGAGTTAAAAATCCAGTACAGAGAAGTTGAGGATGGTTTATTTGTCGCGGACGGCCCAACTGCCTGCTCAAAACTTATCTCCGCTGCCTGCGATTCCGGGGCCAGGATACTCAACCTTACGAAGTTTGATGATGTGGTGTATCGTAATAATAGGGTTGAGGGCGCGGTTATTAACTGGTCGCCTGTTTCAGCCCTGCCAAGGCAGATTACCTGCGTTGACCCGATTGCGCTGGAATCAAAGGTTGTGATTGATGCCACTGGCCATGACGCCTGGGTAGCAAAGAGCCTTGAGAAAAGAGGCTTGTTAAAAATACAAACCTACGGCCCTATGGATGTCAATACCTCAGAGGACCTTGTAGTTGAGAAGACCGGGGAGATCCATCCTGGCCTCTATGCGATAGGAATGGCGGTATCCACGGTTTTTGGCATACCGCGCATGGGCCCTACATTTAGCGGCATGCTTTTCTCAGGCAGGAAAGCTAGTCAGCAGATAATCAAGACGCTAACGCCAGTTAGCCATATGAAGAATTATGATGCCATCCACACGGTAGGGCAGGTTTAAACCTGCCCTACATTCTTGGGGCAACAACAGACTGGTATAAAAAAGTTTAAAAAATACTTGACAAAATAAGGTTCATGTGCTAATCTCTACAATAATGATAGGGATTATAGAGAATAGCATAACAGGAACTAAAAAAGGAGGGGAACATGAGTTTGTTAGATGCTCAGGATGATTTGAAGGTTTTGGTAGAAACGTTGAATTTCAAGGAGAAGGTTGAAAGGTCAAAGGAACTTATCAAAGAGGCATATGAAAAATATGGGGATGGACTTGTAGTCGCGAACAGCCTTGGTAAGGATTCAGTGGCAGTATGGGACCTGGCAAAGAGAGTAAATCCTAAGATTCGCGGATTTATTGTTACCACGAGATTCAAACCCGGGGAAACTATCAGGTTCATGAACGAAACGGTGAAGAGGTATCCGGAACTCAAGGTTTATAAAAATGACTCAAGTATACCGGAAAGGCTTTACGAGACAAAACCAGACTTATGCTGCGATATATTAAAGGTAGAGCCTGTCAAACGGGCCATTGAAGAAATGGGCGTAGAGTGCTGGGTAACAGGCCTGCGCTGCACAGAAGGTAGAACGCGTACTGACTTTCAGGAAGTCGAAGAAAGGGACAAAGGGCTCGTCAAACTTAATCCTATTCTCATATGGAAAGAGCGCGAGGTGTGGCAGTATCTTGCCCTATATGGAGTACCTGTAAACCATCTTTATGCGGAAGGCTACAGGTCGCTTGGCTGCGCGCCCTGCACAAAGATAACAAACGACGATAACGAACGCGCAGGACGTTGGATAGGCACAAGTAAATGCGGCGGAGAATGCGGGATACACACACGTCCGCTAAAGGCCAACGTAAAGTGATACGGTCATTGACAAGAGGGTACGAAATTGTTTAGAATAATTCTTTTATCAGCGATAGTCATATTTTTCGCGATGAATATGGGAGCAAGCGGCATTGCGCCTGCTTTTGCCGCGAGTTGGGGAGGAAAGCTAATAAAAAAGAAGCAGGCGCTGTTACTGTTCGGGATCTTTGTGGTCCTTGGAGGGGTCATATTAGGAAGGAGTGTCAGCTTTACCCTGGGGAAGAATCTGGTGCCCTATGAGCTTATAAACTTCAATGCTGTATTGATAATTTTATCCAGCGCGACATTGAGCCTTTTTACAGCAAATCTTTTGAAGATCCCTCAATCTACAAGCCAGGTTACGGTGGGCTCAATAGTGGGCGCTGGGTTATATTTTCAGCACCTTAATCTTAAGACGCTGTTTCAAAAGATACTCCCGATGTGGATTATTTTACCTCTAGCAGCGTATTTTTTAACTTTATTGATTTTCAAGATTATTTATCCGCCAAAAAATGACAATTTACATATTTATCAAAAATTATTCGCCAACCATAGGAAAATAAAATTATCCAGTTTGGCAAGCAGTTGTTATGTTGCTTTTGCCATTGGCGCGAACAATGTAGCTAATGCCGTAGGGCCTCTTAATGGGGCAGGGTTGATAAACATAGGTTTAGGGTTATTGCTGGTCGCCCCCTTGTTTGGATTGGGCGCCTGTCTTATGGGAAAAGGCACGCTTGAGACTGCGGGAAAAGAGATCGTTCCTCTGGGCTTGGTTTCCAGCACTTTAGTGGCTTTTGTCACGGCGACGTTGCTTATCTTTGCGTCCATATTGGGGATACCCCAATCTCTCGTGCAGTTAAACATCGCGTCAATCTTTGCCATAAGCTGCTTAAAGGATGGGCATCGGTATACCTGGAATCGGAGCGTAACCCAAAAAACTTTTTTTGTGTGGGCAATCACTCCTTTGATTTCAATAGGCATGGCTTATTTTTTATTGCGGTTATTTTTTAAGGCATAGATTTTTTGTATAAAACTGCGGCGGAAAGCGCCAAAGGAGACGCAATGCGTGAACAGGACACAGGCATTAATTCCAGCATTTTGGGAGCTATCGGAAAGACTCCGTTAATCAGGATCAATCGCATACCCGGCTCTGGGACAGCGGAGATATTAGCGAAATTAGAGTCTTTGAATCCGGGCGGAAGCGTAAAAGACAGGATCGCTCTTGCCATGATTGAATCTGCGGAGAGGGACGGGTTTCTTAGATCCGGCTCTGTTATTGTAGAGCCCACAAGCGGGAATACAGGGATAGGCCTGGCCATGGTGTGCGCGGTAAAAGGTTACAGGTGCATACTTACAATGCCTGAGACAATGAGCCTTGAAAGGATATATATATTAAAAGCTTATGGCGCGGAAGTGGTCCTTACGCCCGGCGGCCAGGGAATGTGCGGGGCTATAAAGAAGGCAGGGGAGATTTGTAATAAAACACAGCATTCTTTTATGCCCCAGCAGTTTGAACATCTGGCAAACCCGCAGGCGCACAGAGAAACTACCGCGAGGGAGATTCTGACGCAGACCGGAGGCAAACTAGATGCCTTTGTTGCCGGCGTAGGCACCGGAGGGACAATAACGGGTGTTGGCGAGATATTAAAGGAGCATAACGCGCAGATAAGGGTTGTTGCCGTAGAACCAGAGACAAGCGCTGTTTTATCAGGCAAAGTTCACGGCCCTCATAAAATTCAGGGAATAGGAGCTGGTTTTATCCCGGATATTTTAAATAGAAAAATTATAGATGAAATAGTGACTGTGAGCGACAGCGATGCGTCTGAAACAGCAAAACTTTTAGCGAAGTAAGAGGGCCTCTTCTGCGGCCCGTCTTCGGGAGCGGCGCGTGCAGCTGCGCGCGTGATCGCACAGAGGCTGGGCAGTGG
>JAUYDX010000007.1 GCA_030691625.1 Candidatus Omnitrophota bacterium
CCCAAATGCAATAACGAGATCCAGCGCTTTTTTAGCTTCATCGGCTGAGAAAGTCATTTCCACCTGCGGCAATATTGACTCTTTCAAAACACGAACTGCCTGTTCTGGAAATATAGAGCCAGCTCTATGATAAATATCCTCAAGCTGCTTTTCTACCTTTCTCGGTAAAGGTAGTGTTACTCCATAATAACCCCGCGCTTTTTCCAATAACAATTTTTCAAGAGGCCCAAACAATCCTTTATTCACCTTTGCTAAATAATCCAGCAATGGCAAAACTAAGAGCAGTCTGGAGCCATCTTGTTTGTTTATAAACTTCGCTAATTCACCCCTGAGATTTTCATCGCCTTGCCCCACTTCTTTTTCCAAAAATACTTTTAGCATTTCTTTGCCGCCATGCCTCCCCATCCCGCTGAATGTTAATATTTTAGCAATAATCCCATCCAATCCTATAACCGTGCTATTTGAAGCAAGAGGCGCAGCGCTATTAATATCGGCTTGCGATATGGAATTAACCGTATGCTGCATAAATCTGCCGGAGACGCTGTACTCAATGACCTTTTTCAAGTCTTCGTCCTCAATACCTGCATCAGCCGGCGCTTGAATTTCAAGCCGCATATGCACATGTTTTTTGTCTTCCGCTACACTGCCGGAAATCCTGACAATATTGATATTGTGCTGGTATTCCCAGAGCTCGCTGAGCAGATTGAACAGCTTCCCGCGCTCATTCGAAAATTCCAGTTCCGGCAGGATTACAAACCTCATTTCATGATTTACTATATCCTCTAATTCTACAGGCCGCTTTATATCAGGGATCATAGCCAAGGCCTTAATTATGCGCTCCACCTGCTTATGTGTGACATTCTCAATAACCACCCTTGTCTCAATGCCAACGCCATCGGGTAAACCCGCTAAAGGCTCCTGCGTAAGAGTTCCAATGTTTCCTCCGTATTCTAATATAGCCCTGCTAATCTCTAAAAGTATCCTTGGCCTGTCATACTGATTCATAATCCTGAAATTTGCTGTCCTGGCTTCTGGTTTTTCCTGGCAATCCACCCGAATAAATTTTTTCTGAGTCAGTTGTTGCAGGACCATGTCTGCGACATGTTCCGCCTTGATACCGCCTGTTCCAATCGCTGCCATCAGAGAATTCACGCCATTCAGATTCATCGGAAACATGCCAAGCAGCGGCCTCAGCGCATTCTGATACACTGGCTTGTCAATATCAGGGCTGCTGATACCCATTGATGCCAACGCCTGATTAAGAAGCCCCTTGCCTCTCTTGATGGCATCTTCATATTGCTTTGATAATAACAGCTCACAGGCCTCCCCGTAATCCTTTGACTTCTGATTTTCAAAAAACCCTGTAAAAGATCTGACGCGCAGCCTGCGTATAAGAAAATCTGAAGACATCTCTTCGCTCTGTTCCTTTTCTATCTCCTGATTTAAAAGATTTACCGCATTCTTCAGCCATTCCATTTTCTGGCTGTCTTTACTAAGAGAATGCCTTACATCCGCTAACGTAGCGTGGCATATATTATCGTATCTCTGTGTCAGCCTGCCCAGGCCAAACTGCAGGATACGGTATCTCCTGAGATCATCCGGAGTATACGGCTTAAACATAATGCCAACTGCCTGCGAATGAAAAAATCCTGCCTTTCCAGTTTCCATGCGGATAGCCCTGCGATGCCGCGTTACAGCGCGCATCCTTATTAATGCGGCGTGGGCTTTTGTATCCGCCATAGCAGGATCTGTTTCAAACTCAGAGCCATAACTGCCTGCCAGAGTCAGCTCATATCTGCCACCTGGAATAAAATAAAGATCCTCTTCCCAATCCTTCCACCCGGGATAATTCTCAGCTATTATTTCTTTTAACCGCTTAGACCACCTGCTTAATTGTATATTTACAGGCCCTGAAACATCTGCCAGACAGCGCACTCCGCCAAACTTCCCCTCTGGCCTCTGCGCCTTTAATTCCTTTATATCCTTTGTTTCTTTTTCTTTAATTTTCATGAGATACTCATAACGCTCATACGCGGCATGCCGCATAGTAGCCTGCGCCCAGCGAGGGCTTAGCTGGTCATCAGCTAATATTTCAAGCGCATAGTCGCCTATTAATAATGGGGTAAAGTGCTTCTTCCCGTCTTCATCCTGCCATACCACGCCTTTCAAACCCTGGCCATACACATTTACGCGGATCACTATGCCATCTGCCAGTTCAATAGCCCTGACAAGCCGGGCCGCTGGCAGTTCTATCCACTTCTCAGCTCCGCTGGCAAATGTCCCAGCCTTGGCGTCAAACAGGCGCAGAATAAACTCTTTTGGATCGCGGTTAAAAAATAGGTGCTTTGGCTCGTACGGGTTTAATGCCCTGGCATTGTCAATCGCGGTAAATCCGCCTGCAAAGCCATATTTATTGTCAAGCCTCTCAGGCCATTCTATTGTCCCTGCCAGATCTCCTGTAAATTCCTTGTCAGGCCACAGGCTGCGGCGCCATGGCCACATCTCTTCCCTCTTTAAAAGTTTCAAAACCTCTTTGTGCTGAAAGCCAAGCGCTTCTTTAGCCTTAGCGCGCGCATCCTCAGGCAATTGAACTAAATAATGCCATATCAATTCTGACATAGCCTGCCACTCGCGTTCGTCCGGCTCTAACAGGTTATAAGCCTTTGCCACTTTATCAAAATACTCGTCAAGGTAGTATACCCTTTCAACCTTCATACCTGCTGCATCAGTCAATTCTACCTTTCCATCCCTTAATAAACGCCGTATCGAAACGCCAAGCCTTTCGCTGTCTTTGCGAATCTCCTCTGCCATAAGAAGCGCTAAGCGCTCAGGATCATCTACGCGGGAAGCATTGCTGTAATACGCCTGCTGCTTACCCTCTCGTATATGACTGCGCATTAAAGCCGCAAACGGGCCGGATAATGTATTTTTTCCAGGCTGGCGCAATGCTTCAGTCAGCTTCATCATAAGCATAGTCCCATATACCAGAGAAAGCGATACGATAACCCCTGCTATCAACATCTGCTCTTCAGGCCTTAAAGAAGCAGCCCACTCTATAAGCCCATCATTCGACGTAAAAGCTAGTGAAGCAATACCTTTTTCAAATCCCTTTGAAAACGTTTTCTTTCCTGCGCCAAAAAAAAGGTCATGGTTAGAGCTTAAACTTCGGAAGTCGCCGTAGGCGTCTTCCGAAGTTGTGGTGGTTACCGTGCCCAATTTCACAAACTGCCTTAACTCCCTTGGCGGAAGAACATTATCTATCGGAGCTCTTTTAATTACATACGCCGAGCCAAATATAAGTTCTGTCTCAGCAATTCCTCTCTCGCTTCTTATTGCGAGACCTCTTTCTTTCGCGTCATTGCGAGGCTGTGAAGCAGCCGAAGCAATCTCTATCATATCCTTTTCTGTCAAATCTCTTATTGACTTCGCAATATAACCGTCCCCTTCCTTTAAATCCATTGCCGCGGCATATAAAACATCGCCATTATGCTCATCTACAGTCTTCATAAATCCTGCAAGCTGCGCCAGCACACTGCCTAAAAGTTCCTCGCCGATTGCCAACTCGCTCTCTCCCATATCCTTAATCTCGGAATAATCAATGCCTATAGATTCATATAATTTCTTATATCCTTTCACCTCATAATAAAGCTGTAATCCTGCCAAAGCCTTTGCCGATTCTACTGATTTTGTCTTTTCATAATCCAGCTTAAGCGCAGCCATTGTTGCAAGATCATAGGTATTGATATTATTGTAATGTTCAAATTCCTGCAGCAATATGCCTCTAATAATACCTTCGTAACGCTTATCTGTTTTTACCCTTTCTAACAGCTTATTGAATAGCTGACCATGGATATGCAGCGTTGCGATCCTGGTACCGTCGTTTCCAATCTTCACCCTCGTCTCAGCAGCCGGCTTCCCAAATCCCCAGTCATCGTGAACAACAGCATTCTTGAGCATTACCTGCACATCCTGCCTGCCTTCATCAAATAAGTCAGCCAGAGACTTCCTAATCTCAAGCCTCTGGAGTTCAATAGGTTCTTTAATTATTTCACTCGAGTCGCTTACTATTATGTCCGCATCGACTTTGCGCAATTCTTCTCTGTTGCCGCCGCGGTCAATGCCTACTACCATGCCAAATCCGCCTTTTTTGCCTGCCATCACATCAGTTACTCCGTCTCCGATTACAATTGTTTCTTCGGGCCTAAAACCCATCCTCCTGGCGCCAACCAGGAAGATATCCGGCTCAGGTTTTCCGGCTGTTACCTCTTTATCTTTACCTGTAACAACAATATCTACCTTCAAGCCAATCTTTTCCAATATTTTCGGAGCAAGACTGCTTGCAGAACCTACTCCGATTTTAAAGCCCTCATTCCTTAGCTCTTTTATTAGGGCCAGCGTAGATTCATATACGTGAATACCCTCCTTTTCCAATAATTCCAAATAATACCCCTCTCTTCTCTTTGCTATATTATCTATCTGTTCTTTCTTTAAACCCGGCAATAGAATATTTAAACTATCCCTGGTATTCCTCCCGCTTACAGATTTATTAAACAGGGTTTCATCAAAATCTGTCAGGCCTTCTTCTGCGAGGACCCTCTTCCATGATTTAAAATGCTGAGGCAGCGTATCCACTATTGTGCCATCTAAATCAAATATCGCGGCTTTAAATTTATTTAAATTTTTATTCCAGAATTCTGATGGCGTTGCGGCTGTCCCGTTAGATGCCAGCCAGCCAATTGTCTGTCCTGATGCCAAAAATATAGCGGCTTCAGGGCTAACCTTTTTCTCTTCCATTGCATATGCCTTTACCCTGCCTTTGCTATACAGCAAGCCGAACTCAAATATGTTATTGATAAATGCCTGGAATGTCTGCGAGTCTGCGCTGTTTCCAAAAGCAGGCGCTATTACAGCTAACCTTATATCTATTTCTATGTTTTTCCTATCAGGATTATACGCGGCTACAGGTTTATTTTTACGATCCTCCAATACATAATTTATTCCTGCGGATTTCTTAGCTTCATCCAGGTACTTTTCTAGATTATCCTTCTGGTCTTGACTGCCTGTACCCACATCCGCCTTTAACTCTCCTGGATATGACATGTATTTATCTCTGGACGCGATAAACCACTTATTAAGCTCGTCCGCGAGCTCCAGCATTCTGTCTTTGGAAGACTCCATGGCTTCTGCGGCTATCTTAATGATCATGGCCCTGTCTGCTTCGTCTATAGTAGCGTGGTCTCCTATTCTCGCTTCCTGCTCTGCCCAGGTCTTGAGCATCTCCCATCTTGTCTTTAGATTCGTAGCAGACTCTTCAGCGGAATTGCTCCAGAAATTCACAAATTTAACCAACTCACACCCTGCTTTAAGAGCAAAAGTCTGCCATTCAGTATCAAATGTCCATGCCGTATCCTTAGAGTCATTAAGTATCTTTTTAAGGATATGCGCGGGATATGCTTTATAGCCCATCTGGGTGTCTCCTATGCCTTTAAGCACAGGTTCCTGGGTAAAGAATCTCTTTCTTATGCCAGTGGACGCATCGTTAATGACCTGCTCATTATCATGAGGCGGCAGCGGCGGGAACGCGAATCTTGGACGAGACCCCATTACTGCCACATCTTTTAAATCTCCTTTATCATCAACCATTTTATCTAACATCCAGCCTGTCTGGCGCAGGTCAACAGCAACATCAACATCTGTGTATATAACCACATCAGCAGGTTCATGGCCTTGTCTTCTCTCTAAAGCATCTTTGGCGCCGAATGTTATCCTGCCGCCTTTTCCTACTACAGGGCCTGTCATGTATATAGAGCGGACCTGGCCTGATTTGTAATATTCAGGAGGGCAATACTGCTTAAGAAGGTCTTCTACGACTTTCCCGCTCTGGTCAGGCGACTTTACATGCGATACAAACACCAGCTCCCATTTTATATTGGTATCCTTAAACAGCTCCTCTAACTGCCCGATCTTAAGGCGTAATACATCCTCGCCATTAGGATTGGTTTTATCATCGCGCGGGCTTAAGCGGCTCTTTTCTTTGTGCATGCTTGTAACAACCGCTACCCTGAGAATTTTATTGCGGCCTTTTAAGGCCTTATCTATCTTTTTAACTGCTTCGTAGGATGGATTAAAGACCACTTCGTTAATATCTTTGACTTCCTGTTTTGTCAGGATCCACTCTACTTCAGGAGGGAATTCATGGTTGCTTATCTTAGCGTCTTCAAATCTCTTAAAGTATGGGTGATTAGGATTAGCTCTTCTAAATGCCCCTAAAGGAACGCTTACCGCTAACTGGTCAAGATACTCTTTTGTGCCTTGCAGGCCTTCTGGTAATCCTGGGAATATCTCATATTTGCCTTTGTTA
>JAUYDX010000013.1 GCA_030691625.1 Candidatus Omnitrophota bacterium
CAGGGAGGCATATACAGATCTGGAAAATTTATTCCTGAACGCGCCTTTGCAGTTGACTGTCAGACATGGGCTATTTCTGTTTTGGGGCCTGAAGTTATTGATAGATGGTTTGGGGACGGCACAGCTTACAAGATGTGGAAAGTTACTAAAGAACGTTCAGGGTATTTTACCAATAACACCCTAAGAGGAGTTGGTTTTAGCGATAGCCATGATATTTTGAGCGGTGAATGGACCGCAGGAGCTGTCATGGCTGTGCGTAAATTAGCTTTTTATTATCAAAAAAACCATCCTGAGTGGGTTAGCGAACTTAATAATGACGCTATCACTATGAGAGAGGGCATTGAGACCCTGAAGAGAGAAGTGGCGCCTGGACAAACCGCATATCTCTATGCTAATAAGCGCTACTTAATACCTTTTGGCTGGTGGGCCAACGCAGTGCTTTCTACTGCTTCTACCATGTGGACATATTTTATTGATAAGGGGTTCGACCCATTTGTGCTGGGCGGCGTAACGCAAACGTGGACTAGACAAGCTCTGTTTCCAGAACACGCAGCAATACAGGCACCACAACCGTCTGTCCAAAAGCCGCCTGTTCAACAACCCGTTATGCCCGTAGAGACCAAGCCTAAGACAATTCCGTCGGAGCAGCAATCAATAAAAATAGAATGGAAACCTATTGTTGAATATCGATGGGATTCCAATCCTAGAAATGTTTTTTATGGACAAAGACATAAATTTGACAGTCCTCTAGACATATCAAGTCAGAAAGCTCTTCTGCTATATATAACTAACGCCCCAAAGGATGCCAAAATAGGCATCAACTTCCAGATAGGAGAATTTAGAACTACTGGGCTTACAGACCGCACAATTTTTACGCTTAATGGCGGGCAACAGGCGTTAATAGTCCCCTTAGATCAATTTGAATTCGACCCCACCCCTGACAAGATTTATTCAATATTAATAGCTCATGGCCCAAGCGTGGGTAACGAAGCTACTCCGAAAGTGGAGATAGGAGGATTTAGATTTATTGGAAAGTCTAAGCCATCGCAGGCAATAAATATTCTTACAGATAAAGGCGAGATACTGGCTCAAGTGCTTAAATATGGAATAAAAACTTATTATTTTGTAAATCAAAGTTTGTAGAGTTTACAGATAGGGCATTATTTTATTTTTTAAAAAAGGCGCAATTATTAAAATCGCGCCTTTTTTGTTAAAATATTCCTTGTATTTTTTATTTTTCTATATTAAAATAAGCTCGTGATGATAAAAAATATTCTGATTTTATTATTTTTCTGCGCAAGTTTTTCAGGGACAGGGTTCTGCCTGGAAGAAATAGAGATCGATTCAGAGGTCATAGCCGTAAACGCGGAAAAAGAGTACCTGATAATAAAGGCAGGGGAGAAAGACGGGGTAGAGATAGGCGACGGGCTTATTGTCCATAGAGACGGAGAAAAACTGGCAGAGGCGCAGGTCATAGAAGTCAGGGCTAATGTTTCCGCGGCAGAGATCCTGAGGGCTGATAAGCTGATAAAAGAGGGTGACAGGATTCTCATTGTCAAGAAATCAGAAAAGCGCGTGGCTGGAAAAAAGCGGGATACCTATCAAGCGTCTTACCAGCCTCAGAAAAAATCCAAATGGGCATCTATTTTAGGGCCAGGCGCTCAAGCCGCATCAGTCGCGCCTGTGGAAACTGTAACTCAAGGCCAGGAATATGGCGTGGAAACACTGGAAACGGGCAGTGTCCAGGTAGCGCAGGAAGGAAGCGTAGTAAGGGCTGACATAAACGCTGACTTAAACACTGTTTTTTCTTACGCGCTGATGGCGCTCAGGGAGAATGGTTACTCTGTTATCCTTACAAACAGGGCAATAGGCGTTATAACAGCCACGAAGCCCATAGAATTGTCTATTATAGGGGAGTTATTTGCAGACGCTACAGCTGTAGTGGGGCATAAGACAGTCCTGTCTTTACAGATGGAAGAGAACAGCTCGTCTACAGAGCTGGACCTGTCTTCGTTCAACGAACATACTCAAAAAGGTAAGCAGATCAAATTCCCTGTGACAAGAGGCTCTAATTATTACAATGACATGGTGAAAGTAGCCTCAAAGATAAAAGAGCGCGCAGAGCGTTGAAAAGCGGAAAATTAAACAGGGCTTTACTTAAGATATACAATTTACTTTACGCCAGATTCGGGCCCAGGCATTGGTGGCCTGGCGACACAAGGATTGAGGTCATAATAGGCGCGATACTGACCCAGAACACTGCCTGGTCGAACGTGGAAAAGGCCATCAGGAACCTGAAAAAAGAAAAGGCCTTAAGCGTAAAAAGGCTCTCCATCCTATCTGAAAAAAAACTCGCGGGGCTTATAAAGCCCTCGGGGTATTACAACATAAAAGCGAACAGGATAAAAAATTTCCTGGCCTTCCTGAACACGCGTTACAGCGGCTCCACTAGTAAGATGTTCAGGGCTGATCTTTATAAATTAAGAGAAGAACTGCTGGGGGTTAAGGGCATAGGCAGGGAAACAGCTGACAGTATGCTTTTATACGCCGGGAATAAGCCTGTATTTGTGGTAGACGCATACACAAAGAGGCTGCTCTCAAGGCACGGATTTGTCGGAGCTGGCGCGAAATATGAGGAGATACAAGCCCTGTTTATGAATAATCTCCCGCAGGATACAGCGTTATTCAATGAATTTCACGCGCTGATAGTGGAACTGGGCAAAACAACGTGTAAATCAAAAAAACCATTGTGCAATACTTGTCCTTTAAGCAGATTATTCTAACCAGGTTAGACATGATAAGCGCGCATATACAGTCTAACCTGGTTAGAATCAAATAACAGGAGGAAAAATGCCGGAAGAGGTAAAGAAAGAGGAACCAAAAAAACAGGAAGAGGCCAAAAAGACGGAAGAGACAAAGAAAAAACCAGAGGCAGTGGAAAAACCCACCAATTGCATGAAATGCAACAAGCGCCTTAAAAGAAAGTCTTGGTATTATAAAAATAACGCTTATTACTGTTCAAAGGGCTGCTGGCAGCAGGCGGTGGAGGCAGCCGCTAAGAAAAAGGAAAAGGAAGCATAGCCTATGCTTGAGCGCCGTAAAAATATAAGGGCACAGAAGAGGATACCTCTTAAACTGGCAGACCCGGCGTTTGACGTCATAACAGAGACTGTTGACGTGAGTTCATCCGGCGCTTACTGCAGGGTGACCAGAAACCTGCCTCTCATGTCAAAGATAGAGGTGGTGCTCCTTGTCCCGGGCAAAGAAGACGAAAGCCCAACGAAAAAAATAAGGTGCAAAGGCGTTGTGGTCAGGGCAGAGCCGGCTATATTAAGGGATACTGACAAGGCCCATTACAATATAGCCATATTCTTTACGGAGATATCAAAGAAGGACCAGAAAATAGTGGCGGATTACGTGGCCTCCGGCAATATGGATCCTGCGGAAATCCACATCAGCCAGTAATGGGTAAGGCCAAAAAACCCGGAAAGGTAAAGCTTATCATAGGCATGCTCGCGAAAGATAAAAAGCTGTTCAAAGACGCTGAAAGGTTTTTTATCAGGGATTTCGGCCCGATAGATTACAAAAGCCCTGCTCTAAATTTCAATTATACAGACTACTATAAAGAAGAGATGAGCAGTCCTTTAAAAAGGGTGTTTATTTCCTTTAAAAAACCTATCCCTCCTGAAAAGATCGCTGATATAAAACTCCTCACTAATTCAATTGAACAGAAATTTGCCATTAGAACTAATTCTTCTCGACTTCGCTCGAAGAATATTGTTCGAGCGAGCGGAGCGAGTCGAGAACTCAAAAGGCGGATTAATATAGACCCCGGCTATATCTCGGATTCCAAGCTGATACTGGCCACGACCAAGGATTATTTTCACAGGATATACCTGAGAAACGGCATATACGGTGAGGTCACGCTCAGGTGGAGAAAAGGCGGTTTTGAGCCGTTTGAATGGACATACCCTGATTACAAAAGCACAGAATATATAACCATTTTAAACACCATAAGAAACAACTTTACATTGAGACAATGACGGAACGTAAAGAAGTTCCAAGCAACTTGACACGGAGACATTGTCTCAATGTAAAGATAAAATTGTTAGGGCGAGAGAAGTAATAGATGGATAAGGCAAAACAATACTCATCAATAAAACACAGGATAGCGTTAATAAATATATTTTTAACGCCCGCGATTCTTTTATTGCTGCTTTTTCTAGACGCGCCCACTTACTTTAAAACAATTGCCCATGGCGTCTCCGCGAACGATTACGTCAATCTGATCGCTTTTTATCTGCTCATGGCGGCGTTTTACTACATCATAACCCTGCCCCTGGAATTTTATTCCAGCTTTACTCTGGAACACAGATTCTCCCTCTCAAACCAGAAGCTGGAAGACTGGATAATAAGAGAGGCTAAGAAAAATCTGGTCGCGCTTATAATAAGCGTGCCCATAACTCTCGCTATTTACGCATTTTTAAGGTTTTCGCCTGTTAACTGGTGGCTATGGACAGCCAGCCTGTGGTTCTTTCTATCGATTATACTGGCAAAATTCGCGCCTGTGGCAATAGTGCCGCTTTTCTATAAATACTCCCCCATAAAAGACGCGGGATTGGAAAAAAGGCTCAATGACCTCATTTCAAAGGTAGGGTTCAGATCAGGCGGGGTGTACGAATTAAACATAAGCAGGGATACAAAAAAGGCGAACGCGGCGCTCCTGGGCCTGGGAAAACAGAAGAGGATAGTGCTCTGCGATACGCTTATCCAGAACTTCAGCCACGACGAGATAGAATCCGTTATGGCGCACGAGCTCGGCCATCATAAATTAAACCACATCTGGGAACTCATAATATCCGGAGGTATTTTTACGTTCGCGATATTCTTTTTCGCAGACCCTGTATTTTTTAAACTGCATAACTTTTTCGGATACAACATGATCTCTGATTACGAATCGCTTGTCCTGATATATTTTGCCGTCTCCGCGCTAAGCATATTTTTTATCCCTTTATCCAACGCGTTTTCAAGGCGCCTGGAAAAAAACGCGGATGGATTTGCCCTAAAAACTACCGGCAATCCAGCCGCGTTTATTTCCGCAATGAAAAAACTGAGCGAACAGAACCTGTCAGAGACAAATCCTGGCAAAATTTACGAGATCATGCTGTACGATCATCCGCCTATATCAAGGAGAATAGCCTTTGCAGAATCATTCAAAAAAATCAGCGCCACAAATCAAAATACCCCCTCCAAGTAAGGTCTTTTTAAAAAGGCTTTCAGACTGGTCAAGCGACCAGAAAATAAACGAAACTGTTTTATCCGCGTGGCAGAATATAGAACCGCTGATCGATTTTATAACAGCGGGCAATTTCGTCGCTATAAAACTGACGTTCGGAGAAGAAGGCGCTTCAGGTTACATAAAATCCGCGTGGCTTTCAGGCCTCATAAAACACCTCAAAGAAAAGACAGAAAACCTCTTTATCGCTGAAACAAACACGCTTTACAGGGAAAAACGCTCCAACGCGGTAGGCCACCTTCAGATCGCGTCCAGCCACGGTTACGGACTGGAGAGAACAGGCATACCTGTTATAATAGCGGACGGCCTTTTAGGCAGGGACGGCCAGAATATATCCATCCGCGGAGACCATTTCGAGACCGTCAAGATAGCAAGGGGCATATGCGAAAGTGACTCCATGATATGCATATCCCATGTAACAGGCCACATGCAGTCCGGATTTGCCGGGACCCTTAAAAATCTCGGAATGGGCTGCGCATCCCGTCAGGGCAAGCTTCTTCAGCATTCAGGCACGCTTCCTGAGGTAACACTTGAAAAATGCGTAGGCTGCGGGGCGTGCATGAGGGTATGCCCGGCTAATGCCATTGGCATAAAGAAGAAAAAGGCCATACTGGTAAAGGAAAGATGCATAGGGTGCGGGGAATGCACTGTTGTA
Organism: Candidatus Omnitrophota bacterium; assembly: GCA_030691625.1. GTDB lineage: Bacteria > Omnitrophota > Gorgyraeia > Gorgyraeales > Gorgyraeaceae > UBA10183. The sequence goes on from JAUYDX010000013.1 coordinate 5,952, forward strand.
TGCAGGTCCGGGGCCATTGATATAAAATATGACGAAAATGTTGTAAAATTCCAGGAAAAAATGGTAGAATACGCTATGGGAGTAAAAAAGGCGCTTAACTCCAGGGTAGTGTATTTAAATTTCATAGAGCACGTCACCAAAAACTGCGATTGCATGTCTAAGGATGAAACGCCCATTGCTCCAGATATAGGGATTGCCCTGAGTTCAGATCCTGTGGCAATAGACAAGGCATCAATGGACCTTGTCGGGATAGAAAAATTTAAAGAGGCTTTTCCTGAAATAGACCCGCTGACGCAGATAAAACACGCTGAAAAAATAAAATTAGGTATAGGTCAATACGAACTGCTGGAGATTTAATGTACCTGGTATACACCGTTATCCTGATTATATTGATGCTGGTGCTGACAGTCACCCTGTTGGAAGAATTAAGGCACAGAAATGGCATAACGCGCGGCTTCTTGAATAAATACTGGGTTTTGAGGGAAAAAAGGAAATTTGTCCGGTTTAATGAGGACATGAAAATAAGATACAACCGCATCGGATCTGAATCAAAGGAACCTGATCCGAAAATGGAAAACATCTCCCGCTCAGGGCTCTGTATCTCCACTTACGAGAAACTTAAAGAAAGAGACACCCTGGAGCTGGAAGTAGAAGTGCCTGGTTTTAACAAGCCTGTAAAATTAAAGGGGCGCGTGGTCTGGATAAAAGAACTCCGCTCCCCGGACGACCACGGAAGAAGGATTTTTTACACAGGCATAGAATTCGGGAAGATAAACCCTGACTCAGAAGCTATACTGATAACGTACCTGAATACCCTTAAAAGGCCTTAAAAATGATAACCATAGACGAATTCAGAAAAATCAACATAAGGATCGCCAGGATTAAAGAGGTGATTGACCACCCCGGCGCAGACAGGCTTTATGTGGTACGCCTGGTAATAGGGGAGGAAGAAAGAGAGGTTGTAGCAGGGATAAAAAAGGGATACACTAAAGAAGAGCTCGTAGGCAAGCTCGTGGTTGTGGTTGAAAATCTCGAGCCTGCTGTTATAAGAGGGGTTGAGAGTAAGGGCATGATACTCGCGGCCCAGGACGGGGAAACATTCGCTGTTCTTTCTCCTGACAGGCCTGTCAGCCCCGGGACTCTCGTAAAGTGATGATTATCGGGCTTACAGGCGCCAATGCCTCGGGAAAAGGCGAGGCAGCTGAATATCTGAAGTCAAAAGGTTTTGAATATTATTCGCTCTCTGACATATTAAGGGAAGAGGCAAGGCTAAAAGGAATAGCTCCTTCCCGAGAAAACCTCATAAGGCTGGGGAATGAGCTCAGGAAAAAGAACGGGCCTTCGGTCCTGGCAGACCTTGCCATTAAAAAGGCCCCGGTTAAAAAAGATTACGTAATAGACTCTATCAGGAATCCTTTTGAGATAAAGGCGCTAAAGAAATTAAAGGGTTTTACGCTCCTGGGCATAGACGCGCCAGTGGAATTAAGGTTTAAAAGAATAGTGGCCAGAAAAAGGCCCGGAGATCCGAAGACCCTGGAGGAATTCAAGGAAAAGGAAAAAAGAGAGAACATTGCCAGCGACACGAACCAACAATTGGATTATTGTCTCAAGCTGGCTGATAAACTAATTTTAAACGACTCAACAATTGAGAATCTTCATAAAAAAATAGACTTAGTATTAAAAACCTCGTTGGTTGGGGCTTTGCCGCAACCTACGAGGTTGAGGTGGTTTCATGAAGCACAAAAGACCGGAATGGGATGAATATTTCTTGAAAATGGCGTACCTGGTGGCTGAGCGCTCCACGTGCCTCAGGCACCACGTAGGCGCGGTTATTGTGAGGGATAAAAGGATACTCACTACAGGGTATAATGGCGCCGCGAGACTGGTAAAAGACTGCCTGGAGCTGGGATGTTTAAGGGACGAGAAAGGTATCCCCTCTGGCGAAAGGCACGAGATATGCAGGGCAATACACGCTGAGCAGAACGCCATAATACAGGCGGGCCTGCACGGCATAAACATAGCTGACAGCATAATATACTGCACGCATTCTCCGTGCATACTCTGCGCGAAGATGCTGGTAAACGCGAGGATCAAGAAATTCGTCACGTGCGGAAAATACGCTGACAAAAGCTTTGAGGCGCTGTTCAAGGAAGCAGGCGTGGAATACAGGAAAATCTCCGCGCCTAAATTAAGCATAACAAAAGCAGCATAGGCAAAAATGAGAGAAAAGAGAAAATTCATCAGGTTCAATGTTGCTTTAAAGGTCGCGTATATTGTCCAGAAAGACCCTAAGCTGGAGAAGACAGGCGTTACTAAAGACGTGAGCGCCCAAGGCATGCAGTTACTCGCCGGCGAAAAGCTGGCGCCTGGAGAAAAGCTTGACCTGAAGATATTCATCCCTGATGCGCTGAACCCGGCGCACATAAAAGGCATTGTCCTGTGGTCAAAAGCGCTGGAACCAGGGAAAAGCTACACCTTTAGCGCGGGCGTTGATTTCAAAAAAATAGAAGAGGACAATAAAAATACCTTTTTGAAATTCTTATGCGACCTCGTGTACCAAAAAACAGAAAAGAGGCTGACATGAAAAAGTATAACGTATTTTTGTGCGCGCTCATAATTATTCCCATGCTATTCTCCGGTTGCGCCACTGTATACAACCCGGCTACTGAAAGAAAAGAACTCGTTTTTATAACCACGCCCATGGAGGTCGCGCTCGGTCAGAATACCGCGGCCCAGGTAGCCCAGCAGTACGCATTTATAAAAGACCCGAGAGATGTGGACAGGGTTAACGTGATAGGGGACAAGCTGGCAAAGGTCTCAGACAGGACTGACCTTAAATATCATTTTGCCGTAGTGAATGATAAGGAGATAAACGCGTTTACCATGCCTGGCGGGTATATTTATATCAATTCAGGCCTTCTGGAAATGACCACCGACGACGAGCTGGCCTGCGTAATAGGCCACGAGATAGGGCATGTCGCGGCAAGGCACATTGCCAAAAAACTCCAGACCCAGCTTGGCTACGATATCCTCATGAATATAGCTGTGCAAAATGCAAGCGTCAGGCAGATGCAGCAGGCAATAGATGTCACGTTCGGCCTGGTATCTCTCGGATATTCAAGGGATGATGAGCTTCTCTCAGACAGGCTCGGAGCAAAATACGCTTATAAGGCAGGTTATGATCCGTACGCAATGGTCAGTTTTTTGAAAAAACTGAACGAGAAGGATAAAAGCGATATGGGGCCTGTGTTCCTGCGCAGCCATCCATACACATCACAGAGGATCCAGCTAATGGAAAAAGAACTGCCATCCATAATATCCAAAGCGGACGCGCAAAAACAGACAAGCTTACAGCCCCAGGAAGGGACCGGTTCGAATCCATTTGAGCCGAAAATAGCGATGTCCAATACTACTGAATCCCAGGAAAATAAAAGACCATCGAGAGTCATGTGCCAGAAATGCAGGAGGATATTCCCGGGCACCGTACAATATTGCCCATACGACGGTACAAAACTAGAATAACGCGGATTCCTTAACCAAAGGAGGTGGTTCTATGCTTGCCGGAAGCGATAACAGGCTCTTCGAGAGAGTAAGCGGAGAACTCGCAGTAAGGTACAGCCCGCAGGGAACTGACGGGGAATTTTGCTCCACCACCAGGAATATAAGCGGCGGAGGCATAAGGATGCCGCTTTTAAAGAAGGTAAAACCTGGCACCACAATAGACCTGGAAATATTCAAAGCTGACACAGATATGGCATTCAGGTGCATGGGCAAGGTAATATGGCTGTGGGACGCTCCAATAAATGAACAAAATGACCACGCGTTTGAGGCAGGAATAAAATTTTTAAACCCTGACCTGCTCAATATCGGAAGGCTTATCGACTCTTTAGGGAAAAGCCGCGTCGCGGCATAAAAACATGAAGCTCCTCAATAAAATACTGGGCATAAAAAAAGACCCTGATTTCATTAATGACCGCAGGGATTCCAAAAGATACGACCTCGCGCTTAAACTTCGCTACGCCGAACCGTCAACAAAAACCATATCTGAGAGCTGCACCAAAAACATATCCAGAAACGGGCTCAGGTTTCCGGTTAATTCAAAGCTTACCAGAGGCTCTATTGTGGATATTGACGTGGAAGACCCCAATAGCGACAGGTTTCTGTCTCTGAAAGGCAGGGTCATGTGGCTTGAAGAGCTCGCGAGCGAAGACGATTCAGGAAGCGCAAGATACGAAACAGGGATAAATCTTTTAAAAAAAGCCCTTTTTTAACTTATGTATAATAATAAATCCAGGGTTTTTCATTTACTGGCCATAGTCATCATTCTACTTGTGGTGGTCCTCATAACGGTTAATCTGCTTTATATAAAAAACGCTTGTTCTGCCAAGGGCTGCATATTTTCAAGCCTATTGAGCATAATACTCCTTGTCTGGGCAACCCTTTTCTGGATGATGGTAACAAAACACTCGGATAAAAAATAATGTTATTCATATTCTATAATACATCAGGCCTGCGCCATTTCTTAGCCCTGAGCATACCGATATTAACGCTTTTATTGATTTACGCCTTCCGCAAAGAATACAAAATCCGCAGTCTAATATCAATCCTCATTGTCGCATATTTAATCGGATATTTCCTATACCTGTTTCTATTCATAAAATACATGCCTTAAATTATGCCCATTGACGCGTTATTCTTAGGAGGGACATCAATAGACCTTATTCAGGAAAGCGTAGAGGGCAGTCGCGACCGCCCTCTACATAATTTTACTGAATCTGTAGGCGGGTCTATTACAAATTCAGCCATAATAGCCGCTAAATTAGGCGTTAGGACAGGGCTTTTATCCAAGATCGGCAGGGACACCTTTGGGAATTTCGCGAGACATTACCTGCGCATGTCAAAGATAGACACAGAAGGCATGATACAGGATTTTAACATCCGCACGCCTATCGCAGTGGCTAAAATAAATAAATCAGGCATCGCGAAATATAAATTTTACAAGAATTCCCCGAAAGATTCTGTAGTTCCTATAAAAACTACGCCCAAATACCTTTTAAACACCTGCAAGGTTTTTCATACAGGCTCAAGCTACTCATACCACAAAGAAACCTTTGAAGAAACCTTGAAATTCATAAGATATCTTAAAAAAAGGCATGTTTTTATTTCCTATGACCCAAATATACGCCCTGGCAGTATATCGCATAAAAAACAGGTCAAAAACAGGGTCTTAAAGCTCTTAAAACTCGCTGATTTAGCCAAGCTCAGCGAAACAGACCTGGAATATCTCACAGGCCAGAAAAACCCTTTAAAAGGCCTGGGAACGCTTAAAAAACAGGTCAAATGCGAGCTTGTCCTAACCCTCGGCTCAAAAGGTTCTGTACACCTCGTAGGTGGCCGAAGGCCTCCTACGAGGTGGATTACGGTCCCTGCTTTTAAAGTTAAAGTCGCTGACACCATCGGCGCAGGCGACGCCTTTACAGCAGGCCTTATTTATAAACTGATTAAGCAGGGGAGAGGTAAATTTTTCGCTGATATAAAAGCCAATATGACCTTTGCCTCAGCAGTCTCAGCACTGATCTGCACCCAAAAAGGCAGCCACAAAGGCTTAAAAGATATAAAACAGGTTAACTCATTTCTACAAGAGGTGAAAACATGATTGGACAGATAAGATATTTGATATTCAAGGTGCTGAATGCCATATTCGGAAGCTTCAGGATATTTATTGTTCTTTTGGGCTGGTTTCTGGTAATAACAGGGATTATTTTCCTGTCTCAGCCGGAAAGGGCAAGAAACAAGATGGTAGGTATGGGATTCTGGCAGATAAAAGTGATCCTGTTTTCCATTGCTTTAACTCTGGCTGTATTTGTTGCCAGCCTTACAGATAAAATAAGCGGCATATTGTCTTTAGCCCTTTTTATTTTATGTATCATAGCCATTATACGAGGTTATTTATCATTAAAAAAGAAGACCTACAATAAGATTTCAGCCTGGTTCGCCAAGGTACCCATGAAATACCTTAAGGCCTTTGCCATTATCCAGATCGCCATAGGCATCATCATGATCGTCTTTAATAAGCGCCTAATATTCTAACAACCCAACCTTGCTTTAAAATTCCTAAAATAATTGAATATTTTTGAAAGAAAATAGCCTCCAGATGTGTCTTATGTATAAGCAGAGAGATAAAGTTAGCTCTTGACAATACAAGTTATATCTTGTATACTTATTATGAGGCACAGGTTATCTGGCATATATTATTTTATTGATAAAAGGGGTAATACTCCTGTTGAGGAATTTTTAAATACCCTCACAGTTAAAGAGAAAGGGAAGATATTTGCATATCTTATTGAACTTCAAGAGCAAGGATGTAATTTAAGGCGGCCTATGGCCGATTACCTAGGCGATGGTATCTATGAGCTCAGGCCAAAGGATAATAGAATATTTTATTTCTTTTTTCTAAATGATACCGCGGTATTAGTCCATGCTATAAAGAAAAAGACAGGCAAGATACCTGAAAACGATCTACGTCTATGTATAGATAGAAAAATACAGGCAGAGACATATAAGAATATAATAAAAATAGAACTGTGAGGTACTAATATGACAAAAATAGGGTTAAAAAACATAGATATACACTTAAAAGAACTGCTGAAGAACAAAGAATTCAAAAAAGAATTTGAACGCGAGAGGATAAAAGTAGCGCTTGCGCAGAAAATTGCAGAAATAAGGCAGGATGCTCATCTAAAACAGTCAGATCTCGCTAAAAAGCTCCATGTAACCCAGCAATTTATCTCTCAGATAGAAACAGCCGAGGCAGACAATCTGACCATAGATACACTGCTTAACATTGCTGAGTCCCTGGGTAGAAGCATAGAGATATCCTTTCCGATGCTTTCCAGTCAAAAAACCGGTCTTAAGACAGCGTAATAACCCGTCTTATGTGCTTTATATAGCAGAAGAAACCCTTTACTTATGCCTCTTTAAGAGCTATTATATATAACACAAATAAGGCGGTCTATTATGAAGGCCTTTTTATACCTCATATCCATCTTCTGGATACTCGCAGGCACAGCATTTATCCTTTTCCCCTTAAAATCCAAGGCACTCTATACTAATCTAATAAAACCAATAAAAGCCCTGTTTATCTTACCCTTATTAATAGGGGTGTTATTTCTATGGGCAAACCCTGCATCCCGGCTTGAGGCCTTTATAAAGGTCCTTGGCATTATAGCCCTGATTAAAGGCATATTCATTTTGGCATGTCCAATCAACGTGATTAAATCCATATTCAACTTTTGGCTCACCCGTCCTGATGTATTTTATAGATTCTACGGGGTTTTTATAATACTCTTAGGCGTAATCGTTGGCTGAAGTGTAATGTAGTTTTTTAGGCCTCACTCTGTAGGGCAGGTTTAAACCTGCCCTATAACAATAAAGGAGGGAAATGCAATGAAAGTAAAATTAATAGCTGCAGTTTTATTAATACCAGTATTCTTTTTGACTGGCTGTGCCACTATTGTAGGCAAAGATGTGTTTCCTTTGACTATTAATAGTAATCCGGATGGTGCGAATATTATTGTTCAAGATGAAAAAGGAAACAATATATTTTCAGGGACAACACCAACGACAGTTACATTAAATGCGGGTGAATCTTATTTCCACGCAAAGTCTTACCGTATTACCTTTTCAAAATCAGGATATGAGGAGCAGTACGCTGAAGTAAGGGCGACTTTAAGCGGATGGTATTGGGGTAACATTCTTTTTGGAGGCCTGATAGGGATGTTAATTGTTGACCCTATAACAGGTAAGATGTGGAAATTACCAACTGAGGTTACTGCCAATCTGTCTCAGCAGGTGTCCTCAAACATAAACCAACCAACCTTGAAGATTATGACGCTGGACCAGGTTCCAAAAGATCTGAGGAAGTATTTAGTCAGGATAAAATAGGACGACTGGAAATAGTTAGTAAACCGCGTAGGTTTGCCATGTAACCAGCCTATTGTAACCTACGCGGTTGAGGTGGTGTAATATTCTTCGCGAAAAATGACAAACATCCTATCTATATACACCCTGCTGAAAGGTAAAACAGGGTGTATCTTTTTAGGACGGCTATAAATAGGGCAAATGGGGGGGGGTAAATATGTCAAGTAAACAAGTTTTTATATCACATACACAGAAAGATGTTGAGTTTTGTGATAAATTTGACGCTGTGTGTGTTAGGGTTGGGATTAAAGTTTTTCGTTCCGAATTTGAAACAATAGTACCTCCTGCGTGGGGTGCAATAAAAAATGGCATTAATAATTCTGTTGCGTTATTTCTTTTAGTAGGAAAGGAGCTAGTAAAAAACCAGAGTGAGAAAAATAATGAATGGAATTATACTCAAAATTGGATTTCTTATGAAATAGGAGTAGCATGTCAATTAGGTATTGATGTGTGGGCTATTTGCGATGATGTGCTTATTAATTTTCCAATGCCTTATATTAATAATTATATGACGGTTTCTCTCGGCAGGCCAGATGCATTTACATATATGAGAAGAGTTCTGGAAAATTATGACAGCGACAGAACTTTTAAATATCCTTATGCCAGTCCTGAAGAAGGCAATACAGGAATATATTGTGGTTATGATAACTGTAAAATGGAATTTAATTTGCATGTCGCTTTATCTCCAGAAGCACGCATTATATGCCCACAATGCTTAAGACCATTAATTCTTTCTGAAGGGCATTTAAGGTTAAGAAAAGCGTGATAATGAAGAATAGCAGCCGTCCTATTTTGGCATACCATATAGCAGGGGAAAGCTGTAGGAGACCCTTAAGGGTCTCCTACATTGTGGATAACCTTAGTACTCTAACCTAGTCAGATTTACCAAATTAGCAGAGAAGAGGTTAAGATGTGGTGGAAATGGGTCATTTTTGTTATCTGCGCGGTTCTTATTTTGTCCTGCGTCATCAGCACAACTATTGACTGGTGCAAGGGAAAAACAGGGCCTTTTGGGCCTAAACCGGCAGATTGGTGGGGCTGCGGCATATTTACGATCTTAATCGGGCTTTTAATGCTCTGGCTCGGCAGGCAAATCTTCAAAACTTGACAAGCGGCAAAATATAGTGTAATATTAATTATGTAGAAATGAGTAGTTATAACTAATTAAAAATACATAATTATGGCAAACCTCGTCTATACCCATTTACAGTTAAGGGAAATATTCCATCTTGAATTCTTGAGGTGGTTCGGCAGGAAAAATAAGGCTATTTACGCCGTTAAAGGAGGCGCGAACCTGCGTTTCTTCTTTAATAGCATCCGTTACTCAGAAGATATGGACCTGGATATAAAGGGGGTTGAGGTAGCTGCCCTTAAAAATAAGGTCTTAGAGATACTGACATCAGGTTCGTTTCAGGACAATATGAGGCCTTTCGGCATAGAAAATATCATAGCCCCTGATATAGGCAGGGCAAAGCAGACAGAAACGACCCAGAGATTTAAGGTGCACCTGATAGCGTATTCAGGGGAAGACCTCTTTACTAAAATTGAATTTTCCCGCAGAGGGCTAAAGCAAGGCATTACCACCGAAAGCGTATCTGACAGCGTGTTGCGGCAGTATAAACTAGCGCCTTTATTGGCCGGCCACTATGACATAGGCGCCGCGATAACTCAAAAGATAGAAGCGCTTGCAGGCAGGGCAGTATTGCAGGCAAGGGATGTCTTTGATCTGTATACTCTAAGCAGTCAGTATGAAAAAACCGGGCAAAGGCCTTATAAAACAGCCAACGCGAAGTTAAAAACCGCTTATGAAAATATATTTGCGATCAGCTTTGAACAGTTCAGGGATACGGTGATAACATACCTCTCTGCTGAAGACCAGGATTTATATGATTCCCCGAAGCTGTGGGACGATATTCAATTAAAGGCCGCTGATTTTATTAACGGCCTGAAAGGCCAAGATGCCTGAGACCTCTATCCTGTCTTACATAAAAAGATTGAAGAGGGGAGTATTTACGACAAATGAACTCGCGAGATTTTCAGGCAAGTCTGTATCCAACGCATCGCAGGCGTTAAGATTTCTTGAAAAACAAGGGGTAGTAAGCAACATATACAGGGGGCTATGGATCGAGACAGGCAATGAATCCGTAAGCCCTTATCTGGCAATAAATTTTATCCTGCCTAAGCACCGCGCCTATGTATCGTTTGTAAGCGCCTTGCATCTCTATGGCATAATTGAGCAGATACCCCAGGTGATAACCCTTGCCTCAACCAGCCATACAAAGATAATCAAAACAAAAATAGCCGCCTTTTCCATACACAGGATAGCGCCTTCATTTTTCAGGGGGTTCGGCTGGTATAAAGGCACTGGCAGTTTCTTGATAGCGGAACAGGAAAAAGCCCTGGTAGATTGCCTGTATCTTGCCAGCCGCAAGAAAAAGGCCTTTAAGTTTTTCCCGGAACTGCATTTTTCTGATTCATTCAGCGCCAAAAAAGCAAAGGCTTGGGCAAAAAGCATACCTGATAAAAAAATAAGGGCCTTTGTAGTTAAAAAGCTGGAAGAAATGAGGATTGGCAGGCAAATTTTTAAATAGGGCGGTTCTAAACAAGGAGGTAATACATGATGAGCGCAAGATTCTTCCGTATAGTAATATTTTTTAGTGCTATATTATTGATGTCTTCTTTGATGTTATTTAAGGGTTACGCGGATAGTGAAGATACTATTGATATTGGAGATGGTTCATCAAGCTTTATCACTACTAAGGCATGGGAGATGTATAACAAAAAAGACTATCAGAGCGCGTTAGCGTACGCGGAAAAATGTATTGAACTGTATGAATCTGAGGCTATCACGCAACAGGAATCCCTTGTTAGATACCCTGAAAAGAAGGATATCTCCAAATACTGGGCATTAAATGACGCAGGCACGTGCTATTATATAGCGGGTTTAGCCAGCTTGGAGACAGGCAAAAATGAGCAGGCGCAAGATTATTTTACCTTTGTCGCCGAATCGCTTTCTTACGCGAGCTGTTGGGATCCTAAAGGGTGGTATTGGAAGGTTGGTCTAGAAGCAAGGAAAGAATTGCAGAAATTGAGATAGTAATAGCAGGGGGGGGGCACTTAAGTGCCCCCCCTGCATTGTTGATAAGTTTACCCGCCTCTAAAAATTTCCTAAAATAATTGAATATTTCTGAAAGAAACCAGCCTCCAGATGTGTCTTAT
>JAUYDX010000038.1 GCA_030691625.1 Candidatus Omnitrophota bacterium
GGCATAAGAAACCTGGAAGACATAAGGCAATTATTAAAAGCAGGCGCTGACAAGGTGTCAATTAATACAGCAGCTGTAAAAGATCCAAGGCTTGTTAAAGAGTCCAGCGATAAATTCGGAAGCCAGTGCATTGTGGTTGCCATAGACGCCAAAAGAAGCCATAAAGGCAAATGGGAGGCCTATGTAAACGGCGGAAGGACAGCCACAGGGATCGACGCTATTAAATGGGGTAAAAGAGTTGAAAAAATGGGCGCAGGCGAAATACTTCTTACAAGCATGGACATGGATGGCACAAAAGACGGTTACGACATAGAGCTTACGAGGAAATTTTCAGAAAACCTGAGCATACCTATAATAGCTTCAGGCGGGGCAGGGAACCTGGGGCACATATATGAGGCGTTTACCAAAGGCAGGGCAGACGCTGCCCTTGCGGCCTCTATTTTTCATTATAAAGAATATTCCATCAGAGAGGTTAAGGAGTATCTGAAAAAAAGAAAGGTAAGAGTAAGAATATGAAAAAAGAAAGTTTTAAGATGGGAAATCTGAAATTGGATAAAGACGGCCTGATCCCTGCGATAATCCAGGATTACAAGACCGGAGAGGTCCTTATGATGGCTTATATGAATAAGGATTCGCTCAAAAAAACATTGAAGATAAAGAAGGCATGTTTCTGGTCCAGGTCCAGGCAGAAATTCTGGATAAAGGGCGAGACGTCCGGGAATTTCCAGGCTGTGAAGGCCGTTTATTACGATTGCGACATGGACACGCTCCTTGTAAAGGTCAGGCAGATGGGAGACGGCGTGGCGTGCCACACTGGTAACAGGAGCTGTTTCTACCGTAAAATCAAAACCTCGTAGGTTGCGGCAAGCCGCAACCTACGAGGTTGGGGTGGTTATATGCATTATCCATCAAAACAGGAATTTGTAAAATCAGCTGAAAAATACAATATGATACCCGTCTATGCGGAGATCCTGGCAGATACATTGACGCCTGTTTCAGCGTTTCAGAAGATAGGCAGGGGGTATTCATATCTCCTGGAGTCTGTGGAAGGCCAGGAAAAGATAGCGAGGTTTTCATTTATAGGCACAGAGCCTTCTCTGGTATTCAAGAGTAAAGGCGAGTCAATTGAATTAAGCGCGAATGGCAGGGTTAAAAAATATTCCGCGAAAGATCCGCTTAAAGAGATTGAAAAAATAATAAAGGGTTTTAAGGCGGCTGAGATCAAAGGCCTTCCAAGGTTTTCAGGAGGCATGGTGGGTTACATGGGGTATGACATGGTCAGATTTTTTGAGAATATCCCGGATAAAAATCCCGATAGTCTCAATGTCCCTGATTCCGTATTTATGATGGCTGATAGCCTGGTGATATTCGACCATTCCACGCATAAGGTTAAGATAGTGGTAAACGCGTATCTGGCGAAAGGCGAAGAGCCGGGAGACGCGTATGATAAGGCAGTAAAAAAGATAGAAACTATCATAAAGAAGTTAAATGCCCCTGAAAAAAAGAAAAAGATAAAAACCGGGAACGAAGCGCATAAAATAGAATCAAATTTCACAAAAAAAGAATTCGAGGATATCGTCACAAAGGCAAAGGAATATATAAAGGCAGGGGATATAATACAGGTGGTGCCTTCGCAGAGATTTCATACCAGGCTTAATTGCGGGGCATTTGATGTTTACCGTTCCCTTAGGTCTCTGAACCCATCGCCCTATATGTATTATCTGGATTTTGACGAGCTGACTCTGGTGGGCGCGTCTCCTGAGCTTCTGGTGCGGTGCGAAAACGGGATAGTGGAGACCAGGCCCATAGCAGGCACAAGGCCAAGGGGGAAAACTGAAAAAGAAGACGCGATGCTGGAAAAAGAGCTTCTGGCTGACGCTAAGGAAAGGGCAGAGCATGTGATGCTCGTGGACCTGGGCAGGAATGATATTGGCAGGGTATGTAAGCCTGGCAGCGTCAAGGTCACAGATTTTATGTTTATAGAGAAGTATTCCCATGTCATGCATATTGTAAGTAACTGCAGGGGTGAGTTGAGCGAGGATAAAAATGCGTTTGATGTCTTGAGGGCGTGTTTTCCTGCAGGCACTGTGTCTGGCGCGCCCAAGGTCAGGGCAATGGAGATAATAGATGAGCTTGAGAACACGAAAAGAAGTTATTACGCAGGCGCGGTAGGCTATTTCAGTTTTTTAGGAAACATGGATACGTGCATAACCATAAGGACAATGCTTGTTAAAGGAAAAGACGCTTTTATACAGGCAGGCGGAGGCATTGTGGCTGATTCTATCCCTGAGAAAGAATACCAGGAGACTGTAAATAAGGCAAAGGCAATGGTAAAGGCAATAGAGATCGCAGAGAAAGGGATGTAACCTATATGATTCTGATGATAGATAATTACGACTCGTTCACTTATAACCTGGTTCAGTATTTGTCTGAACTAGGCGGGAAACTAATTGTGTATAGGAACGATAAGATAACGATCGACGAAATAAAGAAGATAAAACCCGATCATATTGTTATCTCTCCTGGCCCGGGGAGGCCGGGGGACGCGGGTATTTCCGAATCCGTCATAAAAGAATTCGGGCCTACTATACCTCTTTTAGGCGTGTGTCTCGGGCATCAGGCAATAGGAGAGGTATTTGGAGGAAAAGTCATAAGGGCGGATAATCTCATGCACGGCAAAACTTCTATGATACAACACGATAACAGCGATATCTTTAAGGGCCTGCCTAACCCGTTCGAAGCCACCAGATATCATTCGCTGATAGTGGAGAAAAAATCTCTGCCGGCTGAACTGGCAATTATTGCCTGGACAAAAGATAATGAGATAATGGGGCTTAAACATAAGAAATTTCCTATATGGGGGGTGCAGTTCCACCCTGAGTCAATATTGACAAAAGAGGGAAAGAGTTTGTTGAATAATTTTATCAATATATAACCAAAAATAATAAACCTCGCAGGTTGCCGTACGGCAACCTGCGAGGTTGAGGTGGTTGGAGGTTGTATGATTAAAGAAGCGATCGGAAAAGTGGTGGACGGTTTTGACCTTACGCGCGAAGAGATGATCTCCTGCATGAATGAGATAATGACTGGAGAAGCGACTCAGGCGCAGATAGGAAGCTTTATCACTGCTCTGAGGCTGAAGGGCGAGACAGTGGAAGAGATTACCGGAGCTGCCATTGTCATGAGGGAAAAGGCGACAAAGATAAAGGTGTCCAGCGATCTGGTTGACCTGGACAGAGACGATATAAATATAGACAGGGAGACTATAGTTGACACATGCGGCACGGGGGGAAGCGCTACAAACACATTTAATATCTCTACAACAGTGGCTTTTGTGGTCAGCGGCGCAGGGTTAAGAGTGGCAAAGCACGGCAATCGGGGTGTTTCGAGCGTATGCGGGAGCGCGGATGTCATAAAGGCCCTGGGCGTAAATATAGACATTCCGCCGAAAAAGGTACAGGAATGCATAGAGAAGATCGGTATAGGTTTTTTATACGCCCCGCTTTTTCACGAAGCAATGAAATTCGCTATAGGGCCCAGAAGGGAAATAGGCATAAGGACAATATTTAATATACTTGGACCTCTTACTAACCCAGCTGGCGCCACCTGCCAGGTGATGGGCGTGTACCAGGAAGACCTGACAGGCAAGCTGGCAGAGGTGCTTAATAACCTGGGCTCGAAAAGGGCGTTTGTTGTGCACGGCCTGGATACCCTGGACGAGATAACCATAACAGGCGAGACAAAGATAAGCGAACTGAAGAATAAAAAGGTAAAGAGTTATTATATAAAACCCCAGGATTTCGGGATTAAAAAAGCAGAGCTTAGCGACATAAAAGGCGGGACAGTGGAAGAAAACGCTAGTTTGGTAAAAAAGGTGCTTGAGGGCGAAAAAGGCCCAAGGCAGGATGTGGTGCTATTGAACGCGTCCGCCGCGCTCATAGCAGGCGGCATGGCAAAGGATTTTAAGGATGGCATTGAAATAGCCAGGGCCTCGATAGAATCAGGCAAGGCAAAGGAAAAACTGGAGAAACTTATAGAATTTACGAATAAATAAAATAGTTCTCGACTGGGCGTGCATGTATAGTCACAGTGACCGCTCGAACAATATTCTTCGAGCGGTCACGAAAACATACTATGTGAGCAGAGTCGAGAAGATATGCTATGAAAAATTTCTTGGAAGAAATAATTACATTGAAAAGAAAAGAGATCGAGGCGTCTCAGTCGAAAAGGCCATTATCTGAATTTATTGGTTCCAGGCGGCTTTCAAAGGCCATCAGGCCTTTTAAAGAGGCTATTTCCGGCGGCGAGAGTTTAAACTTAATTGCGGAGATAAAAAAGAAATCCCCGTCTTTTAAGAGGAATTTTTTCAGAAAGCTGGATATATCCTCTATGGCAGGCATGTATAAGTCTGCGGGCGCCAGGGCCATCTCTGTCCTTACGGATAAAAAATTTTTTAGCGGCAATATCCTGCATATAAATGAGGTGAAGCGCGCAGTAGACCTCCCTGTTTTAAGAAAGGACTTTATAATAGACGAATACCAGGTTTACGAATCCCGTTATTTCGGAGCTGACGCGATATTACTAATCGCCAGGATATTGTCAGTCGAAGAGATAAAAAGTTTTATGCATCTGGCAAAAAAGATAGGTATGGATTCTGTTGTGGAGGTCCACGATGAAAACGACCTGGAAAAAGCTCTTTTGGCAGGGCCTGAGATAATAGGGGTGAATAACAGGGACCTGGATACGCTGGAGTTGTCGATAGAAAATACGATCAGGCTTATTCCTAAAATACCAAAAGGCATAATAAAGGTGAGCGAGAGCGGGATAAACACCTCGGATGATGTGAAAAAGGTCAGGAATACAGGGGCGGACGCGGTTTTAATAGGCAGCGTATTTTTAAAGGCAGAAGATATTGTAGGCAAAATAAAAGAAATCATGCGGCCGGCCCAAACAACTTGACACTTGAAACAATGTTACAAGTGTCAAGTTGTTGAGATGGCGAGAGGGAAAACAATGAGAATCAGGGTTAAATTTTGCGGGATAACATCGATTGAGGACAGGGACGATGCTGTAAAATCAGGGGCTGACGCCATAGGCCTTGTATTTTTTAAGGACAGCCCCAGGTCTGTTACAATAGAAAAGGCAGTGGAAATCTTGGAAGACATACCGCCTTTTGTAAGCGTGGTGGGAGTTTTTGTTAATGAGGATATGGAGTTTATTGAGGAGTGTGTTGAAAGGTTGGGCCTGAATGCTGTGCAGCTGCACGGAGACGAGGATGTGAAATATTGTTTAAAATTTAAAAACCTGAAGTTTATTAAAGGCGTGAAACTTATAAAGGCCATAAGGGTCAGGGACAGGGAAAGTCTCGCTGTGATAGAGGATTGTCCAGCGGACGCGATTCTCTTAGACGCGTACAGGAAAGACATGTACGGCGGCACAAGCAAAGGTTTTGACCGCTCTCTCGCTATTATCGCAAAAGAATATGGGAAAAATTTAATCATATCAGGCGGCCTGACCCCTGATAATGTTTACGAAATAATAAAAGAGGTAAAGCCGTACGGCGTAGATGTTTCCTCAGGCATTGAATCCAGCCCTGGCAAGAAAAATTTAGAGCTGATGGAGCAATTCATCCAGGAAGTCCGCAGGATAGAGTCAGAGCTCTGACTCTATCCTTTCCCTTACCAAACAACTTGACACTACAAACATTGTTATAAGTGTAAAGTTGTTTTCCGCATTTTCTTCGTATTCTTGACAAACAGCGTAAAATCATTATACTTTCTAATACATCTATAACATATATTATTTATAGGAGTTAGGAGAAGTCTATGAAGTATATTGTTCTTGTGGGAGACGGCATGGGCGACAGGCCTATTGATGACCTTGGCGGAAAGACCGTACTTGAAGCAGCCAAGATCCCTAATATGAATTTTATAGCTGAGCATGGCAAGGTCGGCCTTACGAGCATGATACCAGCCAGGATGTCTCCTGCGAGCGATGTGGCAAATCTCTCTATTTTAGGGTACAACCCAAAGAAATATTATACAGGCAGGGGGCCGCTTGAGGCAGCCAATATGGGCATAGATTTACAGGAGGGCGAGGTCGCTTTCAGGTGCAACCTGGTGACTATCTCAGACGAGAGAATGGCTGATTACAGCGCGGGCCACATATCCAACGAAGAGGCAAAGCATATAATAGAAGAGCTGAACGCCAGGATAGGCGCTGACAATATAAAATTTTATCCCGGGATAAGCTACAGGCATCTCGTGGTTTTTAAATGCAAGGATAAGGAAGAGCAGGAAGGCTTTATCAAGACAAAGTGCGTTCCTCCGCACGATATAGCGGGAAAGGCCATACAGAGATTTTTGCCGTCAAGGACCGCTCAGGCAGAGACGCTGAAAAGACTGATGGAGGAGTCCAGAAAGATACTTAGCGACCATGAAGTGAACAGGGTCAGGCTTGACCTGAATGAAAATCCCGCCAATATGATATGGCTCTGGGGCCAGGGCCTGAAGCCTTTCATGCCTAAATTTTCAAAACTTCATAACGTGGAAGGTTCTATCATTTCAGCGGTTGACCTGATTAAAGGCATCGGCAGGATCATAGGCCTGGATGTGATAAACGTGCCGGGGGCTACCGGTTATTACGATACTAATTATCTGGGCAAGGCTGAACATGCCCTGGAATCTTTGAAGAAAAAAGATTTTGTGTTTGTGCACGTGGAGGCGCCTGACGAGGCCGGCCATAACGGGGATCTCAGGGAAAAGATCTACAGTATAGAAAAGTTTGATAAATTTGTGGTTGGAACCATATTGGATCATTTCAAGTCCTCCAGAGAAGAGTTCAGGATACTGGTTTTATCTGACCACGCGACCCCCGTGGCCTTAAAGACGCATTCCAGGGATTATGTATGTTTCGCGATGTACGGCACTGATATCGAACAGGGTGTAATTAAGCATTTCAACGAAAAAGAAGCCCGCCTCTCCAAATTCCGCATAGACAAAGGCCATGAACTCATGGAATTCTTCATCCGCTGAAATTTTGATGGATTATTTCACGCGTTTATGGTAATATTTAATGATATGGGAAAATCATTGATTGTTCAGAAATACGGCGGGAGCTCCGTAGCGAATACAGACAGGATAAAAAACGTAGCTAACCGCATCGCGAGCTATAGGAAAAAAGGCCACAGCGTGGTAGTGGTAGTATCTGCCCTTGGCGATACTACGGATGAACTTCTGGAACTGGCAGGCCGCATAACAGACAAGCCTAGCGACAGGGAACTGGATATGCTAATATCCACAGGAGAACAGGTGTCTGTGGCGCTCTTGGCAATGGCGCTCCACAGGATAGGGATTGACGCTATATCCCTTACAGGGCCGCAGGTCGGCATTATCACGGACCGCACTCACACAAAGGCAAAGATCCTTAAGATAAGCGCTGACAGGATCAGGCTCGAGCTTAAAAAAGGAAGAGTTGTGATAGTGGCTGGTTTTCAGGGTATGAATGCTGACCAGGAGATTACGACTCTTGGCAGGGGCGGCTCAGACCTTACAGCAGTCGCTGTGGCGACTACTTTAAACGCGGGTATGTGCGAGATATATACTGATGTGGAAGGCGTTTATACAGCAGATCCGAGGGTAGTAAAGGACGCTAAAAAACTTTCTGTTATAAGTTATGAAGAGATGCTTGAGCTGGCCTCGCTTGGCGCGCAGGTCATGCAGGCCAGGTCCATGGAAGTGGCCAAAAAATATTCTGTTCCGTTGCATATACGATCAAGTTTTACTGATAAAGAAGGGACTATAATTTCAAAGGAGGTTAAGGCAATGGAGGAAGTTCTTGTAAGCGGAGTTACCGCTAATAAAGGCGAGGCAAAGGTGACTATATGCGACGTGCCTGACAGGCCCGGCATTGCGGCTGTTATTTTTAAGGATATATCAAAGGCTGATATCAACGTGGATATGATAATCCAGAATATCAGCAGAAAAGGGCATACCGACCTTTCTTTTACAGTGCCGATGGCAGAGCTCAATAAGACAAAAGATGTGATGAATAAGATCGTTAGAGGCGTGAAAGCAAAGGGCGTGGTTTACAATAATGAGATAGCGAAGGTTTCGATAGTGGGCGTTGGCATGAAGACGCATTCAGGGGTGGCGGCGAAGATGTTTCAGGCGCTCGCCTCAAAGAAGATCAATATAGATATGATATCCACTTCGGAGATAAAGATATCGTGCGTTATCAATAAAAAGTACGCGGACGGCGCCGTGAGGGTGCTGCACAAGGCGTTTAATTTAGGTAAATAGGCCCGAGTGAAGGAAAGGATTTATATGAGGGAAGTGAAGATCTACGATACCACATTGAGGGACGGTTCGCAGGGAGAGGGTATCTCTTTCTCTGTGATGGATAAGATCAAGATCGCGAAAAAACTGGACAGCTTCGGGGTTCATTATATAGAGGGCGGATGGCCCGGCTCCAATCCAAAGGATATGGAATTTTTTAAACAGGCTAAAAGGCTTAAATTTAAAAATTCCAAGGTGGTGGGGTTCGGCAGCACGAGGCGGCCTAAGATCAGCCCTTCTGAAGATGAAAACCTAAAAGCCCTTTTAAAGTCAGGAGTGAAGATAGCCGCTATCTTTGGAAAGACCTGGGATATGCACGTTACGGATATCCTGAAGGTCTCTCTTCATGAAAACCTTAAGATGATCAGCGATACAGTCGGATTCCTGAAATCGAAAAATCTTCAGGTTTTTTACGACGCAGAACATTTTTTTGATGGCTATAAAAATAATAAGGAATACGCCCTGGAGACGCTCTGGTCTGCGGTGAACGCAGGATGCGATGCTATTGTTTTGTGCGATACGAATGGCGGTATGCTGACGCATGAATTAGGCGCTATTGTCAGGGCTGTTGCCAGCGAGTGTCAGCAGGTTACGCTCGGTATCCATACGCATAATGACAGCGGCCTTGCTGTGGCGAATACAATAACCGCGGTTGAGGCAGGGGCGGATATCGTGCAGGGCACCATAAATGGTTACGGAGAAAGGTGCGGCAACGCGGATCTATGCGCCATTATCCCGAATCTTCAGCTGAAGATGGGCATCAGGTGCGTTCAGGAGTCTAAATTAAAGGAACTGACAGATGTCTCCAGATACGTGAACGAGATCTCAAATATGAAACCCCAGGATAATCAGCCTTTTACAGGCAGAAGCGCGTTTGCGCATAAAGGCGGGGTGCACATCAATGCGGTTATGAAAAGGCCGAGCTCTTACGAACACACGGCGCCTGAAAGCGTGGGCAATCACAGGAGGATACTGGTCTCTGAATTATCAGGCAAGACAAGCATCATCCTGAGGGCAAAGGAAATGGAGCTGGACCTCACAAAGGAAGACCCTAAGACCAAAAGGATCCTTAAGCTTATCCAGGCAATGGAAAATCAGGGCTATCATTTCGAGGCGGCTGACGGGTCTTTCGAGCTTCTGCTGAAGAAGGCCCTGAAGAAATATAAATCATTTTTCACGCTGGAAGGTTTTAAGGTAAGTATTGTGAAAAGGGAAGATAACGCGCTTGTCTCAGAGGCTATCATCAAGCTGACTGTGAACAAAAAAGAGGAGCATACCGCGGCTGAGGGGGATGGGCCTGTTAACGCGCTGGACAACGCGCTCAGAAAGGCCCTGACGAAATTCTATCCCAGCCTCTCAAAGATGCGCCTGTCTGATTTCAAGGTAAGGGTGCTGGACGAGAAGGCAGGCACTGCCGCCAAGGTGCGCGTATTGATTCAGTCAGAGGACGAAGAAAGCTCCTGGGGCACAGTGGGTGTTTCCGAGAATATCATAGAGGCCAGCTGGCAGGCGCTTGTGGACAGCGTGGAATATAAGCTCCTCAAAGACAAAAATTAGCCCTCCATGAAAGATATTCCTCCAAGATATAGTCCAAAGGACAACGAAGAATCTATTTATTCCAGATGGGAGAATAGCGGGTTTTTCCGGGCAGTTCCGGATTCCGCGAAGAAACCCTTTACAATAGTGATCCCTCCGCCGAATGTCACGGGCATCCTTCATATGGGGCACGCCTTGAATAATACGCTGCAGGATATACTTATAAGATGGAAGAGGATGCAGGGTTTCGCGAGCCTCTGGGTTCCAGGCACTGACCACGCAGGCATAGCCACGCAGAATGTGGTGGAAAGGAGCCTGCGCGAAAAAGGTGTTTCAAGGCAGGAGCTGGGGAGAGAGAAATTTGTAGAAGAAGTCTGGAAATGGCGCGAGCAATACGGGAACACCATCATCAGGCAGCTTAAAAGGCTGGGCGCTTCGTGCGACTGGGAAAGAACGCGTTTTACAATGGATAAAGGACTTTCAGACGCGGTCCTGGAGGCATTTGTAGAGCTTTACAATAAAGGCCTGATCTATAGGGGTAATTACATAATAAACTGGTGCCCGAGGTGCCAGACAGCGCTTTCAGACGAAGAGGCGCCGCATCAGGACGTGGAGGGGAAGCTTTATCACATAATGTACCCTTTTAAAGACGGTAAAGACGGCGTGGTGGTGGCTACGACCAGGCCCGAGACAATGCTTGGGGACGTGGCAGTGGCTGTTAATCCGAAAGACAGGCGTTATAAAAAACTTATAGGTAAAAAACTGGTACTGCCAATAATAGGCCGCGAGATAGAAATAATAGCTGATGATTTCGTGGATAAGAAATTCGGCACAGGGGCTGTGAAGGTCACGCCAGCTCATGACCCAGATGATTTTGAGATAGCCATGCGCCACGGATTAGAGCCTGTCAGGATCATGAGGCCTGACGGAAAGATGAATGAAAATGCCGCGGGGTTTATCGGCCTGGACAGGTTTGAGGCCAGGAAATTAATAGTGAAAGAGCTGGAGGAAAAGAAGCTATTAGTCAAGATAGAAAAACACGATCACGCTGTGGGGCATTGTTACAGATGCCACACTGCCGTAGAGCCGTATCTCTCCCTGCAATGGTTTGTGAAGATGAAGGCGCTGGCAGAGCCTGCCATAGAAGCGGTCAAAAGCGGAAAAATAAAATTTTATCCTAAAAGATGGACAAAGGTCTATCTTAACTGGATGGAGAATATAAGGGATTGGTGTATTTCCCGCCAGATATGGTGGGGCCATCGCCTGCCTGTTTATTATTGCGTGAAATGCGAAGCTGTTATTGTCTCAAAAATCGCTCCTGAAAAGTGCAATAAGTGCGGCAGCGTAGAATTAAAACAGGATGAAGATGTCCTGGATACATGGTTCTCGTCGTGGCTCTGGCCTTTTTCTACGCTTGGCTGGCCCGAGAAAACAAAGGATCAGGAATATTTTTATCCTACCTCTGTGCTGATTACAGCGCCTGAGATATTGTTTTTCTGGGTGGCAAGGATGATAATGGCAGGCATGGAGTTTAAAAAAGCAATACCTTTCAGCGATGTTTACATACACGGCACTGTGAGGGATGTATCGGGCAAGAAGATGTCCAAATCCCTGGGCAATATAATTGACCCGCTGGATATAATAGACGGGTTTGGCGCGGACGCGCTCAGATTCAGCATTATCTCCATAACAGCAGCCGGCCAGGACGTGTTTTTATCTAAGGAAAAATTCGAGACAGGCAGGAATTTCGCGAATAAGATATGGAACGCGTCGCGGTTTGTACTAATAAACCTGTCCAACTTCGCAAGTTGCCCAGCTGGGCAACTTGCGAAGTTGGACAGGTGGAAAGACTTATCTATAGCTGATAAGTGGATATTGAGCAGGCTGAACAGGGCCATAGATAGTGTGACAAAGGCGTTGGATAATTACAGGTTTAACGAGGCAGAAGGCCTGGTGTATGATTTTTTCTGGCATGATTTTTGCGATTGGTACGTGGAGATGGTGAAGCCCGAGATCATAGGCAAAAAAGAAGGAGAAGCAGAAAAAATATTAATTCATGTACTGGAAGATTCTTTGAAACTGCTGCATCCTTTTATGCCGTTCGTTACTGAGGCAATATGGCAGAATATAAAAGAGCGCGAGACCATTATGCTTTCAGCGTGGCCCATGGCGGATAAGTCGTATGTGGATAAAAAGGTGGAATCAGAGATGGAGACAGTAAAAAATATCATAGTGAATATCAGGAACATCAGGTCTGATATGAATATACCATATTCTAAGAAATTGACAGTAGGGCTCGTGCCTCTTAAAAAAGGCAGCGCTTCTCTGGGAGCTAATAGCGCTGAATATATAAAAAATCTGGCGCAGCTGGAAAAATTGACAATAGACAGGGATTTCAAAAAACCAAAAAGCTGCCTGAGCGCTGTTACGGAAGAATTCAATATATTTATACCGCTCGAGGGAGTGATAGACACGGCGCTTGAGAAGGCAAGGCTTGTTAAAAAAGAGGACGGCCTAAAGCAGCAGATCGTGTTTATCGAAAAGAAATTAAAGGACAAGAATTTCATCAATAACGCGCCGGAGGAAGTGGTGAGCGCGGAAAAGGAAAGGCAGTCTAAGCTAAAAGAGCAGATAGAGAGAATGGAGAGCACGATAAAGGATCTATGAAGCTTACAAAAGAAAAGATATTCCCTGTAATTATAAGCGCGTTGAAAGAGGATATTGGTTCGGGAGATATCACTGCCTCACTTCTTTTTGAAAAGGACGTCAGCGTATTGGCGCATATTACAGCCGGAGAAGAATGTGTCTTGGCAGGTATGGATATCGCTAAATGGGTTTTTGACGCGGTGGATGAAAAGCTCATTTTTACCGCTCATTCAAAAGACGGGGAAAGGGTTAAGAAAGGAAAAAGGATCATATCGGTTAAGGGCTCGGCAAAGAATATATTATCGGCGGAAAGGACTGTGCTGAATTTTCTCGGGCATCTTTCAGGCGTGGCCACGCTTACCGCGGAATATGTAAAGACATTAAAAGGTACGCGGGTGAAAATATACGGTACCAGGAAAACCACGCCGGGATTAAGGGAAATGGAAAAATACGCAGTAGAGGCCGGCGGAGGGTATAATTACAGGATCGGGCTATGGGACGGGATAATGATAAAGGATAATCACTTGTCTGGCTTGGCTGGCTCGAAGCTGAAGGCAGCGCGGGAATCAGTAATGCTTTTTAAAAATAGAGGGTACAAGAGTGTGGAGATAGAGGTAGAAAACCTGGCAGAGTTTAAAGAGGCGCTGAGCTCAGGCGCTGATATTATAATGCTGGACAATATGAGACCTGAAGATATAAAAAAGGCTGTGAAACTCGTTCGGTGCCAAGCACCAAACAAAAAGGTGCCTGGCACCGTCATTTTAGAAGCCTCTGGCGGAATTAATATAGAGAATATAAAGAAAATAGCTAAGACAGGGGTTGACAGGATTTCTATCGGTAAGCTTACTCACTCAGCTCCTTCCATAGATTTTTCGTTAGAGATTTGCAATTAATATCAGAAGCCCGTCACTATTAATAGACTATGTCTAAATTTGAGTTAATTAGCCCGTTTAAGCCGGCCGGTGATCAGGAGCAGGCCATTGATAAGCTGACCAAAGGCCTGGAAAAAGGCCTGAGGTATCAGACGCTTCTGGGTGTCACAGGAAGCGGCAAGACCTTTACCATGGCCAATGTAATCCAAAACATCCAGAGGCCTACACTTGTCATATCCCATAATAAGACGCTCGCGGCCCAGCTATACAGCGAGTTTAAGGAGTTTTTCCCGCGTAACGCAGTGGAATATTTTGTCAGCTATTACGATTACTACCAGCCAGAGGCGTATGTGCCGCAGGCTGGTATCTATATAGAGAAAGACGCTTCCATTAATGATAATATTGACAGGCTCAGGCTTTCAGCTACCAGTTCGCTCATGTCCAGGAGCGACACGATAATAGTGGCGAGCGTATCCTGTATTTACGGCTTAGGTTCGCCTGAGGATTACGCGGACCTGTTATTGTTTCTGAATAAAGGCCAGACAATAAAAAGAAACGATTTATTATCTCACCTGGTGAACATACATTACTCCAGGAATGATTATGATTTTAAAAGAGGATGTTTCAGGGTAAGGGGCGATACGATAGATATATTCCCAGCGTACAAGGAGACATTTTTCAGGGTGATGTTCTTCGGGGACGAGATAGAAAAGATTTCAGAGCTTAATCCTGTAAGCGGGAGCGCAGTTTCAGATTTTGTTGAAAAGATAGCCGTATATCCCGCAAAGCATTTTGTCACCACGGAAGAAAGGATCAGGGCGGCTATTAAGTCAATATACTCAGAACTCGGGGAGAGGGCTAAGGAATTGAGGTCTCAGAATAAACTGCTCGAGGTTCAGAGACTGGAGTCCAGGACGCGTTACGACATAGAGATGCTTTTGGAGATGGGGTTTTGTAACGGCATAGAGAATTATTCAAGGCACTTAAGCGCAAGGGCGCCTGGCTCAAGGCCGTATTGTCTCCTGGATTATTTTCCCGAAGGATTCCTGACTATTATTGACGAGTCGCATGTTACACTGCCGCAGATAAGGGGCATGTATAACGGAGACAGGGCGCGTAAGCAGACTTTGGTTGATTACGGATTTAGATTGCCTTCAGCGCTCGATAACAGGCCTTTGAATTTCGAGGAATTCATGGGGATTGCGAAGAATATTGTTTTCACATCTGCCACGCCTTCAGAATACGAGCTTAATAATTCAGGCGAGATCGTGGAGCAGGTGATAAGGCCTACTGGGTTACTGGATCCTGAAATAATAGTTAAGCCCAGCGAGGGCCAGATACAGGATTTGATCGAAAATATAAAACAGGTTGCGGAAAAAGGCCAGAGGGCTATTGTGACCACGCTCACGAAAAGGATGTCAGAGGATCTTGCCGGATATCTTAAAGAGCTGGGGCTAAGAGTGAAATATATACACTCTGAGTTAGATACAATAGAGCGGGCAGAGATATTAAGAGATTTAAGGATGCGGAAATTCGACTGCGTGGTTGGCATTAATCTTTTAAGGGAAGGCCTGGATCTGCCTGAGGTGTCGCTTGTGGCTATACTCGACGCTGACAAGGAAGGTTTTTTAAGATCCGAGACATCTTTGATACAGGTGGCAGGAAGGGCTGCGAGAAATATTGACGGACGTGTTATAATGTACGCTGATACTATCACAAATTCAATGAAACGAGCTATAGATGAAACAGACAGAAGGAGAAAAACCCAGGTAGATTTCAACAAAAAGAATAATATAACGCCTAAGTCCATACAGAAGGCGATAAGGGAAGGCATAGAATCTATTAAAAAGGCGGAGGAGATAGTTATTGAGGCTGCGGGCCAGGATGAAGAATCCTATGAAAAAGAAATGCTTATAGCAGAGCTTGAAAGGGGAATGGAGCTCTCCGCGAGGAATCTTCAGTTCGAACGCGCCGCCCAATTAAGGGACAGGATCGCAAAACTCCGAACAACTTGACACTTGTAACAATGTCACAAGTGTCAAGTTGTTCGGAAGCAATGGAGAGGATGACTTAATAATATGTTAGACGACAAGATTTTACATTATTTTAAGAAGCATGAAGAAGGTTATGTTTCAGGC
>JAUYDX010000056.1 GCA_030691625.1 Candidatus Omnitrophota bacterium
ATGGCGCAGGGAATTTAAAGAAAAATACGGGATTTCCACAATAGACCTGTTAAAAATAATAGACAAGCTTATAGGGCTTGTAAAGCAGGATAGAAGATTCACATCCAATAGGGACACAAAGATTATCTATGATCTTTGTAATTCTTCCAGGGTGAACAACGGTTTTTCTGCTTTTAAGGACCAAAGAGGCTTTGCGACAATAGGCCGTATTCCTGAAAAGGATGAGATTAAATTCGGGCTTTCGCAGGAGAAGGGCGCGTATTGCTTCAGGTTTAAAAACGGACGCGCAGACAATGCGCAGCTTAAAATCCAATTCCAGGCATCAGAAGAGAATGCGTGGCAGCAAAAAGAATGGCAGATGACACAGGTAAAATCCAGGGCAGGGGATTACTGGGAGATCCGCATCGCAGCGGATGAACTGCCTGATGGAGAATATAAATATAAATTTCTTTTAGATGATTCGAAATGGCTGGAGGATCCCTTAAACCAGGCATTGATGGGTTGGCATCGCGATTCTGTTTTCCGGATAAGGGACGGGGAGCTTATTCTGTATCCTGATATGGAGATCCCGGAGAAAGGGTGTTTACATGAATTAAGCCCGAACGGGCTTGTAATCCGATATCGCAATCCAGAAGCCAGTAATGTGTATTTCGCAAGTTCACTAAAGACTTACCAATGGGAAAACTGGCAGGACAATCTCATGGAATATGATGCGGAAACAGGGGTATGGTCTATTACCATAGCCTGGAATGAATTGAGTTTTGACAAGCCTATAGAGTACAAGTTTAATGTAGATGGCAGTTGGGAGAGAGATCCCGGCAATTCTACCCGGCGCGGAGAGAATTCCGCCATAATAGTTCCGGAACTTAAACAGGATATTATTTATCGCAGCGCATCTGAGTCCAGCAATGACAGGTTTCAGAACTTACTCGCCAAGCTAAATATGGACCAGCGCCGGCGTTTGAGCCAGGACGCTTTGATTATCAGAAATGCGATCAATTTATTTGAACCGGTTAGGGCGAAGCTGATAGAGCTTAAAGCCTTACTCAGTAAGCCGAGAAATACTGAATACGCAGATATAGGGCAGGAACTAAAAAAACTGTTAGATGATTTGAGATTAGCAATCAGGCAAAAAGAATGGCTGATAAATGGCACATCGGTCCCCCAGTTATTGCCGGAGATTACAGAATGGCTGCAGTTATTATTGGAGGATCGTATAGGCAATCCTCTGCATGATGTGATGGTGACAATGGCTCAGCCGGATTTTTCAAACAAAGATGTAGTGGATGCGATTGATAAAAGACTTCAAGACCTGGAAGAGACCCTTGGCAGGATGAAAGCGTTGTCCGCTATGTTAGAAAAAGAACAGCGGGTCTCCGGTAAAGGATTGAATGCGGACCAGATGAAGCATTTAGAGGTCGCTTTAGATTTATTATTAACCGGAGATGTTACGCGCGCCAATTCGCTTTTAAACACCAGAGCTAGAAAAGCCAAAATGGCAAAGGCCTTGATAGAAGGCGCAGGCCAGCTCATCGCGGCCAGAGATGAGGAAGGGGTCCTGGGCGTTATCAGCAGGATCGCTAGCAGGGTCCTGGGGTTGACGCTGAACTATTATTCTGTGAATGAAGATGGTGAAGGTAGATTTTCTCTTAGAAATATAAGGCGCGTTGGCGATATAGGGCGCTCGCGGTCTGACAAAGATTTCCGTCCTGACATAGGAGAAAAATCCAGGGCGCTTGAAAAGTTAAAGCATGGAGAAGAATCTCGATATATTTCTGACAGGCGGCTGCCTATATCCAAGGGCGGATGCGGTTATAATATCCCCAAAGATATAGCTATCAAGTATCTAAAGAATCCATGGAAAGACGGGCGTTATATTATAGTAGGAAACGAGATACCGATAGATTACGATGAGATGAATATGTTTCTCCACGATAGTATTACATATTCCGGCAGTTGGGCTGGACAATTTTTCTATTTACCTATAATGTCAGTATTGTGGTATGCGCTTCGCGTTCTCAGACTCTGGCCTGTACAGAAATGGATGGTTGTCGCGGGATATAGGGCCATGGACTGGATCTTTAAAGACGGATGGGGAGAGCAGGTAAAAGAAATACTTTACCTGCCTGTCAGGGGAGACAATACAATCCTGGGATTGATCATGATCCACAACTGGAATATTAAGACAGGCGCAGGCCAGCTCAGCTATGACCTGGAGGAAAGGATAGGATTTTTAAAAGGCGTTGCCCAGGAGGCGTCAATCACTCTTTCTCATATTAGACTGGAAAAAGAAATTAAAGAGCGCGGACAGGAGCAGGAGCATCTTTTTCTACAGAGCCACTTATTGCATGACCTGAAAAATCATTTAGTAACAATCGGAGGATTAGGTAATTATATATTGACTGATCTAGGCATGACGCGGTTCGCGTATATAGAAGGACTTGAGAAGATTGAAAAGGAAATCCAGGATGCTGAAAGCAGGATAGGCGAAGCAATCGAACAGGACATGCAATTACGGGTAAATCTTAACATGGGTACCGTAGAAGAGGTCAGGCGCATAATCTCGAGATTCGCAAGCGCCAGCATAACTGCTCCTGCGGAAATGCTTTCCCTGGTTTATCAGTTCCTGACCAGGCTTTTGTCCGCTCAAACTATAGAAGAAATTGATAAGATAGAAACAGAGACCGCCCTTAATAACATAGGATATGTACAGACGCAGTTGAAGGGATTTCTTAAAAGTCTTGTGGATTCTCAGAGGAGGACAATAGAAGAGCGTCAAAAAGCCAGAGAGCTGCTGGCTGTGATCGTAAATTTAGAGAAAAATCTCAAGCCGCTTGATTCCAGCCTGAAATCATTAGGTAAAGAATTCAGCCAGCCAGATCAGTTTCCTGTGAAACTGGAAAATTTAACAGAACTGCTCACAGATAATGAGATCCAGAAAAAACAGAATATAGGAGAATGCATAGCCATTATACGCGGAGAGATCCAGTCGGCTATAAAGGTCTTGGAAACGCTTAACAGATTGAAGGAGAAAGACAATTTATCTGTATGGGAATCTGAACAGTTAGGTAAAGAGGATATAGTGAAACAAATAGGCAAGGCGTTTAATGCAATGAGTCCATTGGCTGAAAAAGATGGGATTGGGGTTAAAATGAACTGGGCCATGCCATCTGAACAAATATCCATACAGGCAGACCCGTATATGCTTTATTCCGCAGCTATAAATCTGCTTTTAAACGCAGTGCGTTTTTCCAAAAAGAAAGAAGAAGGCGTGGAGCGTAAAATCGAGGCGACGGTAAGCGTTACAGAACGCGGTTTCCTGCGCTTTGATGTTGACGATAC
Organism: Candidatus Omnitrophota bacterium; assembly: GCA_030691625.1. Classification (GTDB taxonomy): domain Bacteria; phylum Omnitrophota; class Gorgyraeia; order Gorgyraeales; family Gorgyraeaceae; genus UBA10183. The sequence goes on from JAUYDX010000056.1 coordinate 3,343, forward strand.
CGGAGTCGGGATCCCTGACGATAATAAGTTAAGGAGCCGCATCGGCGAAGAGATAGGATATAGGGCAGGCGTAAAAGACCGGCATGGCATAGACGGAAGCGGCATTGGCCTATACGGCGTAAAGCACGATATAGAAAATATAGGCGGCAGGTTTGGTTTTGAGAGCGAAGAAGGAAAAGGCTCTACTTTCTGGTTCGAGATACCGCTAGAGCAGAGGGATGGATATACAAAGGCGCAGAATAATGCCAATAGCGCTAAACCAGATTTTCCAAAACAGTTAGCGATTCTCCTTGGGGCCTTTGCGGCAATGACAGGGTTTGCGAATGCGGGTATTCCCGGGCCTTCTGGGTTTGAAACAGCGCTTGGGGCTATTATAGGGGGCAGTTTAGCAGGCATGGTTATATACGCGATAGCTGGCGTTACATCTCTGTGTCTTACCATGTTAGGCAGGAGAGGCAGTATATCAAGAGACTGGCATACAATGGGAACACCGTATATACATTTAGGAGGATGCAGGATATGGGTGAAAACCTATTTTGATTATGGCCGCGACGCGTTAATGATTAAGGATATCGCTAGCTTCAGGATTTCTATCCAGGGAAAGAGGGTTATTACGGTTCCTCTTGATGCCAGAGGCCGCATAATCCGGGTACCACTCCCTGTCCCTGATTTATATCTGGATGAACAGGGCTTATTGTCAGGCAAAAGAGATTTTTCTATTATGGCTGAGCTTGAGAAACAACTCAAAAGGGATGGCAAATTCATAGCGATTAAAAAGAGGTATTATAAAAATAACAAAAAAGGAGAGGGGATTATTATCGGCATAGATCACAATGGCGCCTATTATATAACCGAGTATGTCCGCAGGCTTCAGGTTAATGGCATAATATCTTCTCCGGATGAACTGATATGCGAAATGAGAAGACTTCCAGGAAGAAGATTTGAACTACAAATGAGAAGGCTAGACAATGATAGAGATAGGCAGGATGAAATACTTGATGTGTTGCGGGGGAAAATAAAATCTGGCAAGAGCAGTTTCTCTTTCTGGAACAACCTTGTCGCCTATGATCCAGATACGCTTAATAAATATCCTCAGATAGCGGAAATAGATGGCAGCACGAGAAGAGCGGTCTCTTTCATGGGAGAAGACGGCCAGAAACCAGCGTTATATGAGCACCCATATGTTTATTTTGAACAGCTCAGAAAAACCCTGGATAAAGCGGGTATCCCGGGTTTACAAAAGGTCAGGCTTGTAAGAAAAAGGCGCGCTATGGAAATCTGGGCAGTTATTGGCAAAAATGAAATACAGGTAGAAAATGTAGAGTTTGGCACGCAAGGCTATTCAAAAGGCAGGTATAAGAAAGGAATATTTTATGAATCTTTAACTTTGAAAGAGCTTTTGCGGATACATGGTAAACCGCTGGATTTATTTATTTTCTCAAAATCAGGAGGCAGTCATGTTTTTTATATATGCGATTTAACAGGTAATACGGGCTCATTTCTTAGAGCTATGGGAAAGACATCATCAGATATAAGGATTATTCAGTATTCAGGTGATATTGAACAGCCGAGGATAGAGATACGGGAAAATATACACGGTTCATTGAAACCAGGCAAACTTTATGGGGTCCTGTATACGCGGAAAGACGGATACCCGCTTTATTTAGAAGAAGGCAGGGCTGCATTTGATTTACTCGGTCAGATCCTTATACAGCGGGACAATGGCAAACAAGTGGAACTTGTTTTAGAAGAAGCCATAAAACCAGGTAAGGGCCCGTTGCCAAAGTATGGTAATCGCGAGGCGGCTTTGGCTGAAAAAGAAAGAAGAGAAAGGATAGGTTTTGGGAACACTAAAACCGAACTAAGAAGGGGGATGAACGCAGATGTTGGCCTATACAAAGCACTTGAGAAGTTTGATATACCATTTCCTCCTCGACCCGCTAAAAAAATAAGTAAGGGCCCGCCACTAAAGTATGGCAGCCCCGAGGTAGCTTTGGCTGAAAAAGAAAGAAGAGAAAAAAATATAGGAAAAGGCGCTAACACTAAAACCAAACTAACACAGGGGAAAAATGCAGATTTTGGACTACGCTCAGCATTTGAGCGGTTTGGCATAGAGTTTAATACTCCAGAACCAAGTAAGGGTCCGCCGCCAAAGTATGACAACATCGAGTCAGCTTTGGCTGAAAAAGAAAGAAGAGAAGGAATAGGACTTAAGAATACTAAAACCGAACTAAGAAGTGGGAAAAACGCAGATTTCGGTCTATTCGCAGCATTTGAGCGGTTTGGCATAAAATTTAGGAAGCCCCAAAAAGGAACCAGAGAAAAAGGTGTTTCGAGATCATCTCCTGATGGGCTTGCTTTTATGTTAGGGCTTACAGCAGGGGCCTTTAAGACTAATGAAGATAATCTTGTATCCTTATGGCGCGAGGCAAAAGAAGATACTACTAAGGTAGATGTTTTAATTCTTGCGGTAAGGCCTTTATTATTACAGATACTAAATAATGAATTCGAATTAAGGGAATCTCCCAGGTCTTATCTAATACAGCATATCATATCTGACTGGGATTATACTCTAGTGACAAAATGGCAAGATTGGGATGAAAGTGTTACGCTTACGGAATATTTCAGAAATATGGCTAGAGAAAAAGCCGCAGAGATTTTATTGCGTAAAAGAATACCTCGGGATAAGGATAGAGCAAGCCCTAGCGTATATGCTGTGGAATCGTTGGACAGACCTATTTTGGTTAAAGGAGATAAGACAGGAAGAGTAACATTAGGAGATAAAGTTTCTTCAGGACTTTCTACCGAAGCAGTTGTTTCTCGTGTTAATGGCTGGGGAGACAAGGAATTGGCAGAAAGGATTGGACAGAGAGATGGAGATATAGAAGTACCTATTATTACACTGTCTCAAAAACAAGACCTAGCCAGGGAACTGCAGGAATTATTTGAGTCATACAGGGTATTTTCTGTTTTTGGAGGCAGCGATTCTAAACCCTGTCATTGGGCGCTTTTTATTAAAGGCAGCTTGGGGATGCTTGGCTCCGCTGTCAAAAACAGGTCTGATTGTAATATCTGCCTGGTAACAGACGCGCCTGATTATATTGTGGATAATGGTGTAAGAAAAATTGCAGAAGTTTTTCACGGGACAATAGAGCCTTATGCCAATAGTTTTCCGACAATAACAATCGGCAAAAATGGGGATTATCAACGCTTGCAGTCAGCGGCACTGAATAATGGTTATTTTCTTAGAGAGTTTATAGGGATACTCCATGAATATGGGATAGGGTTGTCTCCAGAAAATGGATTAGCTACTATTGATATTATCCCTGTTGGAAAAGGAAACGGCTCAGGTTTTGCTTCTTATCGTAATATGAAGGCCTTTGTCAGGACATTACAGGATACTCCTGATGATGGTATAGATTTTGAAGGTCCGTCAGTTGAAGTCATGCGAAACGGTATATTAGTTACTTCATCTAATCCTGGCGCAAGCAGTATTTTAAGAGAGAGGACAAACACGGAACTTTTAGAGCTGGCCGGGGGAGATTATTACGCGCTTGCCTCTTTGTCATCTGGATATATAGAAGGATTTCTTGGCAGGCAGAGGGATAATTTAACGCAGGCGCAAATCGCCAGGAATGTTTCTCCAACAATCACCATGGAAGCCTCGACAGGAGGTAATTTCAAAAAATATCTTGCCATTTTCTTAGGGGTCCTGGCAGGTATGAGCGGCTCTGCGTATGCGGGTATCCTGGGGCCTGTTGGCATAGGGACGGCAATGGAAGCAATTACGGGGTGGCTTTTAACCAGCGGCATTATATTCAGCTTAATTAAGATTAGCCAGAAGAAGGAACCAATAGATCCAGTTTCTTTGATTTACAGTATAATCGGAAAATTAGATGACCTGAAATCCATAACAGACTATGTTGAGCTGAATTTCAGGCTCAATGAAATAAAAAGCCTGCTTAATAAAGCGTCTTCTGTTCTTTCCGGATTAAACAGGTGGCATTCTCAGGAAACGCGTTATGCGGAAGCCCAGGTTCTTGTCATCGCCGCCTTGAGCGCGTTAGAAGGAGACGGCCTTGTTGCCAAAAGAGCAGGGTTAGTTTCAGCAGCGCTCAATGATGCAGTCAGCCGTCTTGATAATAAAGATGTCCTGGTTCATGCCTTTAAGCCGGAGAACGCCGGATACGGGGTTTATTGGGCAATGGGTTTCGCAATAGCCTTTTCTGCAGCGGCAGCGTACCTGTTCCATATATACAGTGCGCATGCAACAGAGATTATATCCAAGGCAGTTGTTTTAACTGCCGCGATCATGTCTTCAGCGAACGCGTTTTTGTTCATGCTTGGCATTAACAGATTTCTTTACATGGCTAAAAGGACTACAGAGATACTTATGAAGGAAGAGGGCCTTAGTTATGAGGGAGCCAGGCGCGCCAGGATAGCTGAACGGCTGGAAACCGGCGCGATCCGCATAAATTACCGAAGGGCGTTTAAGCGGCTGGCTCAGGAAGAGCCGTATATGGCAAAGCTTATACTCGCTCATGAGCATTACAGATATCACTGGCTGGGGATGCTGATGATGCTTCCTGTTCTTTCTGACTGGGCAATACGCCGCGCCACAGGCTATTATTCAAAAACCGTTCTGATGATTACAGGCGGGGGGGATTGCGCAGGGTTAAATGCCATGATCGCAAATAACCAGAAGGAATTATCCAGGCATGGCTGGCAGTTATGGGGCGTGAGGGACGCTTTCCAGGGCGCGTCCGCGGAAGATTTCGCGAATGGTATTCTTCCTGTCAGAGGGCTTGACCTGGATGAATTGGAAAAAAGTCCCAGCACTATTTTTGGCTCATCCAGGTTTGAGCCGTTTAAAGAGGATGAGAAGTTAAGAGAAAGCCGCATTCGGTTATTTGAAAATATTACTAACTTCGGCCTGATGCCTTTTGGAGGCGTGATTGTTACAGGCGGAAACGATCATAATAAGGTAGCTGGAGAGGTATCCGCTACCCTAAGGCTGGAAAAGGCAAGACGGGATTTAAAGGACTTTTTAGCTACAGGGAATTTTACATCGCTCAATAACGCGAACACTGTTATTAATAATCTTCCTGCCTCTTTGATGAAGATGGAGGGCATATCAGAGTATGTTAAAGCATTAAAGAAAATTATGGAGACGAAAAAAGTTTCTCCCGAATATAAAAAGAGCCTGGAAGAGCTGGAATCGAAACTCGGAGACATACTTAAAATATTTTGTTTAAAGCCCATACCGGTTATTGGCGTTCCAAAAAGCATTGACAATGACTTTATGACCGCGATGTTTGGATATACTACCGCTGCCAGAAAGGCCAGGGAGCTTTTTGCGAGAGCCATGGTCAGTAAAGGCGTTGTGGTAAGCGAAGTGATGGGCAGAAACGCAGGCTGGCTCACAGCAGCTGCCGCAGCCAGGCCGAGCGCCAGAAATTCCTCGAATGCGTGGTTCTACGACCTTATTAATAAGGACATGCCTCCGGAACTTCAGGAGAAGATGGATAAATTAGAGGATTCCATAGTGGCATTGTGCCCGGAACAATCCCTTACTATAGAAGAGATAAAAGGGGTTGCCCATCGGATTTATGAGCGCACAGGCGGCCTTAATATGGCTGTAGCTGAAGGATTCGGGCTTAAACTGCGCGTATCTCCGGACAGAAAAGAAACTGAGGCCAGGCTGAAAGATATAAGGACATTTGATATGACAGAGCTGGCAGATAAAGCCAGGAATTTTATAAACTGGCTGGATAATGCCATTGATACCATGGTACAGGAGAGAGAATTATTTGACATTAAGGAAGTGGAGAAGATGAGAATGGAAATAATGGAGCCTCTGGGCGATGAGATATTAAAGGCCGGAGAGTCCACCATGTCGGTTTTGCAGAAGTTAGAAAATGCCTTAAGCGAAGAGATCATAGCATCTTATCAAACCAGGCAGCTTAACCAGGACTACCTGGAATTTTTAGGCAGGCACCCCAATATTAAGGCTATCCAGTCAGAGAAACCAAAACTGGACCCGCACGGGAATCCCAGGTTAGAGGGTATAGGTTATATTGTCCGTTCCATTGCAGAAGAGGCGCTTCGTGATATGGCGATTGTCAAGCCTCAGGGCATTACCCCTGATCAGGAACTGGGCCAGGAAACCAGCGAGGTTAACTTTATCGGCTATGATTTGAGGGGAGCGAGGCTTTGCCCTGACGAAATACACATTGCCAAACTTTTCGCTCCTGAGGCGGTAAAGCTTATCAGGAACAGGAATACAAGAGGCCTGTCTCTGGCTGCGCCTCTGCATAAAGACCCTGCTATGCTGGGAGCAGATGATATCCAATCAGTTCTTACAAAGGACATAATAAAGCCCAGAAGCCTTACTTATAATCCGGACGACGAAGACAATGGCGGATTCACTGTAGAGGAGTTGCAGAAAATGGGTTTTGCCGTAGGCACCATATCCGGCATCCGCGCAACCTGGGGTTATAAGACTGAAAAAGGCATGAAACTCGATCAGGTGTATCAGAAAAAAGATATTTATTCTCCGGAGATTGCCCTGGAGTGCATTGAAGCCATAGCTGTAAGCGGGGACACACATCATAAAATCAGCGTTGTTATTTTACCTGACAAGGATATTCTCGGGGCTGATACTATGCGGAATGGTTTTGAAGCAATGGCGCTGGCCAATAAGCCCGTGATCGTAGTGTTTGGAGACAATGCTTTTGTGTTCGCGTATGATCCGGTGAATAAAAGCGTTGCTATTGAACAAATTACAGGCCCGAACCTTGAAACTATAGCCAGGAAGGCAGCCGGGCTTTACACTAGATTCAGGACCTGCAATATTGTTGCTTACCGGGGATATGCATTGGATACGCAGGATCCCTATTTATCGAAGATCCTGGAAAACGAAGCGGTTATCAGCAATCTGAGGCGGTATGCGCTTAGTGAAGGCAGGCTGTGGGTTTTTGGCGACAGGACAGGCGAGATATTCAGGGCAGCCATAAAGATGTATGGCGGGACTGATGAGGCAAAAAGCGCGTTTAAGGATAAAGACCGTAAAGAGATGCTGGAAGGTATCCGATGTATACCTCTGGGCGGAACTATTCGCGCGCCTGAAAAAGACATTGAAAAGAAGCAGGAAGTTTTACAGCTTAGCGCTAGCGAGCAATTAAAGGCAGAATTAAAAATGTATGAGGCGAGCGTAGAAAAACTGCAGTTTCCGCCTTACGCTTCTACAATATGCGTGGAGCGCGCTAAAATCTACAGCAAGTTTGGCAAGGAAGAAAAGGTTATAGAACTTTTAAATGAGGCGGAGAAAAACCTCGCGGCTGAGAAATCCGAATACAATCTTACACCTTTATACCTGGAACTCGCTATTGTATACGCGGAACTGCTAAAGGATTTTTCAGCGGCCTGGCAGTTGATTGAAGCAGGAGAACACCTTTTATCCAGAGGCGAGATAGAAGGGGGCCTGAATATTCTTCTTGATAAAATCGAAGAAGCAAAAGCGACTGTAGGTAAATTGGAAATTAATAGCCAGGATAGGGATTCAACCGGTTTTAGATTAACAAGTTTTATGATAGGAATCATGGCATTGTCGACGCTGGGATTAATATCGGTGTCTTTGCTATTGCATGGCGGATTAGTTATTTCGTCAGTTTTAATAGCAGCGGCCGCTATAGTTAGTAGCGGCAGTCAAGGATCTCAGCAAAAGACGATTCCATGGAAAGAGCATCTGGCGAATTTAAAGCCCGAAGTCTTAGCTGTAAAACCGGATTTTGTCAGTACGCTTCACAAGGACAAGAAGTTTATAGCCAGGGTTCCCGCAGAAGAGGGATTTAAAGAAGTGGATTTACTGGAGGCTATTTTTAACGGGACATTCCAGGACGAATGGGTGGATTTTCTGCAGACTGGCATAGAACCAGTAACTTTACCAAAAGGCAGGACATATAGTCTTAAAGATGCCTCCTCTCTTACGGGATTTTCAGAGACCTTCTTAGGCCAGGAGGGACAGGATGGCCGCGTGCCTATGGATATCGAACAAACCGGGACCCAGAGCCGCTATAAAATAAGCAGGAAGATAGTTGAATGGCTCGTGGATATGATTGCGGTCAGTGAAGTGGCAGATAGGTATCTGGACATTTATGTTACAACTGTTATGAAGTGGTTTAAGGCGCATCCTGAACAGGCAAATTCATGGGGGCTTGTCCATATAGGTAAGCGGATACTGTACGTGTCTGGCATGCGCATAGAACTTCTTATGAGAAATTACAATAGAAAAATACCTTTTAATCAGGCTTTCCGCAGGTTAAGGGAAAATGGGATCAGGATTGACAGGACAGTTCTCAGTCGTTTTCTCAAAAAACCAGAATTAATGCTGAAAGAGGCAAAGCTTTCTCCAAAGAGCGCTAAGAAGATATTCGGGACCAAAGGCATGCTTATAGACAAATATGACAGGATTGATTTGGTTGAATTCGCCAGGGTTGTAGACGTATTAAAGAAACGCCAGAAAATAAGAGAAGAATGGCTCGGTCCTAAATGGATAGCAGGCGAGATTATGGCAAGTACAGGATGGGCCATACCTGAACACTGTATTGTGTCTTATATCAATAGAGATAGGGGCATTAAAAAACAAAAGATTACTATTGCCAGAACGATATTGATACCACCTGAAGCGGCCCGGGATATTGCGCAGAAACAGATAAAAGAGATAACGCGTTTCAGGAAATTTTGCGTTAAGAAATTGAATCTAACGCTGCCAGATACATTGGAAACGGCTAAGGATATATGCGAAAAATACAACCTGACAGCTGTTGCCTGGCAGTTTGGCATTAAAGATCCGAGGCGTTTGGATGCCATGATTCAGGCCACTGGAAGTATACCTGCGGAAAGTTTTGATATCATTGGCCTGGCGCAGACAGCTCACGCAAGGCTTGTGGCGATTAATAAGA
>JAUYDX010000016.1 GCA_030691625.1 Candidatus Omnitrophota bacterium
CGCTTCTGTTATCCTTTTTACCTGCTCCCTGGTTTTGTTTTCGCAATAGACCACCTCGCCAAAGCCTTTTCGTAAAGCCCTGTGATGATCCAGCCTGGCGAATTCCATGTTCTCGTAAGGAAGGTTCTTAAGGGCATTAAAGGCCTTTTTAAGAGATATGTTTTTAGAATAAAGCTTCCCCAGTATTGTCTTCAGATATTTTTCGGAATGCATTTTATGATTTTTTGAAGATCAGATAAAGTATAACGATTATTGCCAGGGTCGAATATATGTAAAAATCATTGAAATAAAAGAAATCCCTGATATTGTCAATCGCGCTATTATTGGATTTTCCGATTTTGCCTGTTACGCCTTTTCTGCGGTACGCCTCCAGCTCATCCACCTTAAACCTGGTATATATGCCGCCTATCTTATAAACAGGTATCTTTTTGTCCCCTGAGAGACTATTTAGTTCCGATTCCGGGATACCGAGATAATCAGCCGCTTCCTTTGATGTCAAAAACCGTTTCATCATAACTAATCCGCCATTGTTTGGGTTGATTACTTTGTTTTTTCTTTCGCAACCCACTCTTCTATTTTCGGACGCTCGAATTTCCAGTCATTGCCTTCTTTAAAAGCCGGTATCCTGCCTGAATTCGCCCACTCGATTATGTTAGATGCCTCTACCTCCAGGTATCTCGCGAGTTCTTCCACGTTAAAGATATTGCCTTTTGAGCCAGAACCTGTAAGCATGTGGCATTTCCCGTGAATAATAGCTCCTGAATCCACGCTAAGGCTCGGAGTGGTCATGTCTCCCACTATGTGGGCGCCCGCAAGAACCTTGAGACTTTTTACAGCTACAATATTGCCTGTAACTTTTCCGCCTATCACTATTTCCTCTCCGTTTATATCTGCGCGGACCAGGGCGTTTTCCCCTATTGCCAAACTTCCCTTTGTGTCAAGCCTGCCTTCAAAATTGCCGTTTATCCTCAAATTCACAGGATCCTTGAACGCGAGAGTCCCCTGCATGCTAGCATCCACATCCAAAACTTTTGTTTCACGCTTTTCCCGCTTCAGCATACATCCTCCCTTCTTTGTGCCTGCTATTTATCTTCTATGGGAATTTTAAGCAGTAAATACAATGTAGCAAGCGCTATAATAGCAGCCGTGCACCCTGCAATAAAAAACCCGCACCCAACTGCCAGGCCTATCCCTGAAACAGTCCACAGGCTCGCTGCTGTTGTGAGGCCTTTTACATTCTCGCCCGAGCGTATTATGGTGCCTGCGCCTAAAAACCCTATGCCTGTAACTACCCCCGCGGCTATCCTGGCAGGATCCACCGGCGCCAGGCCTTTATAGATCTCAAAAAGATATATCGAAACCAGCATTATCAGCGCGGAGCCCACAGAGACAAGTATGTGGGTCCTGAAGCCCGCTATCCTTTTATTGTGCTTTTCCCTCTCAAAACCTATTACCCCGCCCAGCACTGCCGCAAGGAATAACCGCCATGCTACCTGAGTATCAGTTATCATATCTAATCTCCCATGTTACACGCGCGCCACGATACTTATATAACCTGTAGCCAAGCCCCGCGACCATTGCGGCATTGTCCGAGCATAAACTTAAAGGCGGAAAATACAGCTTAAGGCCTCTGTACCTGGCTTCCCTCTGCATCATCTCTCTGAGCCTGGAATTCGCGCTCACCCCGCCTCCCACAACAAGGGATTTTATCTTATGCGTCTCCATCGCCTTTAAAGTGTTTTTCACAATAACGCCTAAAACTGACTCCTGGAACGAAGCACAAGTATCCTCTTTTCTTATCCTTCCTTTTTCTCTCACATAATATAACACCGCTGTTTTTACCCCGCTGAAACTAAAATCAAGGCTATTATTAACCGGTTTGCACGTAAATCTAATTGCCCTGGGGTTTCCTTTCTTTGCAAGCGCGTCCACAACAGGCCCGCCAGGATAACCAAGTCCGAGAATCTTCGCCACCTTGTCATACGCTTCTCCCACAGCGTCGTCAAGCGTATCCCCGACCAGTTCAAACCTGTTAAAATCCTTCACAAGATACAATCTCGTGTGGCCGCCTGAAATAACCAGCCCTATAAAAGGAAAATCCGGACCGCCATCCTTCATGACCGCAGAATACAAATGGGCCTTCAGATGGTCAATGGCTATAAGCGGCTTACCAAGACCATAACTCATGGCCCTGGCGCAGGAGACGCCTACTAAGAGCGCGGCCACAAGCCCCGGCCCTTCCGTAACAGCTACAGCGTCTATATTACTTATCGCGAGCCTCGCCTCTTTCAAAGAACGGTTAATAACTGTATCTATATTTTCTACGTGATGCCTGGTGGCGATCTCAGGCACTACCCCGCCATACTTAGCGTGTTTCGCAATGCTCGATGAAACTATATTCGATAAAATATCTCTCCCGTCTCTTACTACGCTGGCTGCTGTCTCATCGCACGAAGTCTCTATGCCCAAAATCAACATATATTATTTCCCGCTGTAAACCAGTATCCCTTTTAAAATATCTATAGCCCTTAAAAGCTGGTTATCCATGTCTTTTTTCTTTTTTTCCTCCAGTTTCTCCTGCTCTGTCTTTTCTTTTACCTCCAGGAGTTTTTCAATCAAGACAGTGTCCTTATCCACCTCTTCGTCCTTCTTGGGACGCTCCTCGTATTCCACCACTATGTCAGGCATAATGCCTTCTCCGTGGATAGATATGCCGCTCGGGGTAAAATATTTGCTTGTAGTGACCCTTATAGCGGAACCGTCTGACATAGGCACCACCGTCTGAACAGAACCCTTGCCAAAACTCTTTGTCCCCACTAAAATCGCCCGCTTGTGGTCTTTCAGCGCCCCTGCCACGATCTCGGAGGCAGACGCGCTGCCGCCGTTTATCATCACCACAATAGGATAACCGAGGTGATGGTTATTGTTCCTGGATTTAAATTCCAGGTTTTGGCTTTCAACCCTGCCTTTTGTGGAAACAACCAACTTGCCTTCTTCCAGGAATTTTCCTGCCACGTCAACGGCTACATCAAGAAGCCCGCCTGGATTATTTCTCAGGTCCAGCACCAGCCCCTTCATTTTATCTGCCTCCAGCTTTTTCAGCGCCTCTGACAGGTCCCTGGGGGTATTTTCCTGAAACTCCGTAAGCCTGATGTAGCCGATGCCTGATTCTATTATTTCAGCTTTCTTAATACTGGCTATTTTTATAACTGATCTTGTTATGGTAAACTCCAGGAGCCTCTTCTCTGTTTCCCTGAGAACAATGATATTTACACTAGTGCCTGGTTTTCCTCTTAATTTCTTTACAGCATCCATGAGCGTGAGGTCCTTTGTTACAGCGCCGTCTATCTTTACGATCCTGTCCCCTGACTTGAGCCCGGCTTTATACGCGGGCGTATCGTCTATCGGCGATATGACAGTGAGAAGATCGTCTTTTATAGTGATCTCTATGCCTATACCCCCAAACTCTCCCTCTGTCTCAACCTTCATTTCATTGTAAGTCTCAGGGTCCATGAACTGGCTGTACGGGTCCAGGGAAGACAGCATGCCTTTTAACGCGCCATATATAAGCTCCTTTGATTTCTTTTCCTCGACATAATCCGCGCGGATCACGCTTACAGCGTCTGAAAAAAGCTCCAGTTCTTTATACAGGTCGTCCGCCTTTTGTTTTGCCTGTTCCTGCTTTCCCTGTTTCTCGGCAAAACTGATGTTGTACGCCATGATCCCCATTGCGAAACTCGCTACGATCAATACCAAACCTATCCTTTTTCTCATGCGTCTCCTTTCAATCTTTTCCTGAGCATCTCGTTCGCCTTATTCGGGTTTGCCCTGCCTTTTGTCTTCTGCATCACCTTTCCCATAAGAAACATTATAGCGCTGTCTTTGCCGCCTTTAAAATCTTCCACTGATTTCGGATTTTCCGAAATTACCTCTCTTATAGCAATTTCCAGCGAATCAGCGTCTGTAATCTGTTCGAGGCCTTTTTCCTTCACGATGTCCTCAGGGCCTCTGCCTGTCTGGATCATTTCTATTAAAAGCGTTTTGGCGATCTTGCCTGTTATGGCGCCTGAATCGATCATTTTAAGCATACCTGATAGGCGCTCAGGTTTCAAGTTTAAATCGCGCATATGTACGCTCTTTTCCTTCATATAGGCCAGTATGTCTCCCATAAGCCAGTTAGCTATAATTTTAGGATTTTTGTAAAGCTTGGCGCATCTCTCAAAATAATCAGCGGTCTCCCTGTCAGAGACAATAACCCCGGCGTCGTAATTTGAAAGGCCGTAATCCTTTATGAATCTATTCTTTTTCGGCTCAGGAAGCTCAGGCATATCCTTTTCTATCGTCTTTAAAATATCCTCCCCGAAATCAAAAGGCGCCAGGTCCGGCTCCGGGAAATACCTGTAGTCATGCGCCTCTTCCTTGGATCTCATCGGCTCTGTAACTCCCTTTCCAGGGTTATAAAGCCTGGTTTCCTGCCGGATCTTTCCTCCTTCTTCTAAAACATCTTTCTGCCTCACTGCCTCGTATTCAAGCGCAAGCTTAACACCCCTGAACGAATTCATATTTTTTATCTCTGTCTTCACGCCTAATTCCTTTTCGCCTTTTTTCCTGAGAGATATATTAGCGTCGCACCTGAGGCTTCCTTCTTCCATGTTGCAGTCAGAAACATCTATATATTCCAGTATGGATTTAAGCGCTGTCAGGTAAAGGTACGCCTCTTCGGGCGAACTAATGTCAGGCTCGCTCACTATCTCTAAAAGCGGCATGCCGGATCTATTGAAGTCTATAAGGCTTGAATCCTTCTGGTGGAAAAGTTTGCCTGTGTCCTCTTCCAGATGCACCCTTCTCACCCTTATATTTTTTTCCTTTTCGCCAAGGATAATCGCGATATTTCCGCGCTGAGCCAAAGGCTGGTTAAACTGGGAAATCTGATAATCCTTTGGGAGGTCCGGATAAAAATAATTTTTCCTGTCAAACCTGATCTTTTTCGCGATCTGGCATTTCAGGGCAATGGCGACCTTTGCCCCCAGTTCCAGCGCGCGTCTGTTTAAAACAGGCAGGCTTCCGGGAAAACCGAGGCACACAGGGCATACCTGCGTATTCGGTTCTGATCCGAAATCCGTACTGCACCCGCAGAATACCTTGCTCTTTGTATTCAGCTGAAGATGCACCTCTAATCCTATAACAATCTCATATGACATATATATCCTACATAAAGATTACAAACAACTTGACACTTGAAACAATGTCACAAGTGTCAAGTTGTTTGAGGCAACTTTCCGCAACCTTAAGTACCGCCTTATAATTTTGGCCTCTTCTTATGCCATTCTGTATTCTGTTCGTAATTATACGCCACCCTTAAAATCGTCTCTTCGTCAAACGGTTTCCCGAGCACCTGCAATCCTATGGGCAGATTATTTTTCGTAAAACCGCACGGCACAGATATCCCCGGGATACCTGCCAGGTTCGCGGAAATAGTAAATATATCAGAAAGGTACATTGTAAGCGGATCGCTTATCTTTTCGCCTATTTTAAAAGCGGGCGTAGGCGAGGTGGGCGTGACAATAGCGTCGAATTTCTTAAACGCCTCGTCAAAATCCCTTTTTATAAGCGTCCTGACCTTTAACGCCTTTAGATAATAAGCGTCGTAATAACCGCTTGAAAGCGCGAACGTCCCTAAAATAATCCTGCGCTTTGCCTCGTCCCCAAAACCTTCCTGTCTGGTCTTTTTATACATATCTATCATTGACTTTATCTTTTCCGACCTGAGCCCGTACTGGACCCCGTCGAATCTGGCCAGATTCGAGCTCGCCTCAGCTGTTGCCACAACATAATAAACAGCCACCGCGTACTCTGTATGAGGAAGGCTTGTATCCTCGCACAATGCGCCTAAGCTCTCTAATTTCTTGATTGCCTCCAGCACCGCGGCCTTGACATCCTTATCCATTCCCTCGATGAAATATTCTTTTGGGATCCCGATCCTCATGCCTTTTATGTCCTTTTTTATAAGAGACACGTAGTCAGGCACAGGGATATCAGCTGAGGTTGAATCCATGCTGTCGTGACCCGCTATTATCTTTAAAAGCATCGCGCTGTCTTCAACATCTCTTGTAATAGGCCCTATCTGATCCAGCGAAGACGCGAACGCTATAAGGCCGTAGCGTGAAACCCTTCCGTATGTGGGCTTTAATCCCACTACCCCGCATAAACCAGCAGGCTGTCTTATTGACCCGCCTGTATCCGAGCCCAGGGCCCACACAGCCTCTCCTGCGCTGACAGCTGCTGCAGAGCCGCCGCTTGAACCGCCAGGGATCCTGTCTAAATCCCAGGGATTTCTTGTGGGGCCGTAAAAAGATGTCTCAGTGGAAGAGCCGAACGCGAATTCATCCATGTTGGTCTTTCCCATCAGGACTGAATTTTCTTTTGTAAGCTTATTTATTACAGTTGCGCTATAAGGGGGTTTGAAGCCTTTGAGGATTTTCGAAGAACAAGTGGTCAGCTCATCTTTAACGCATATATTGTCTTTGATAAAAATGGGCAGTCCATTCAGAGCCTTAGACCTTTCAAGCGCAAGGCCTTTATCAAAATGCGCCAGCGCATTGATGGATTTTTCCACCCCATTTATCCTATCTATATTACTATTGCATATATCTATAGGCAATAACTCGCGTTTAGTTAAAAGGCTTGCAAGCTCGTGGGCTGTGAGGTTGTATAAATCCATTATCCCTCTGTATCGATTATTTTAGGAACCTTAAAAAGATTATTTTCTCTGGAAGGCGCGTTTTTGACAGCGTCTTCCGCAGGGATGGATTTTTTTACCACATCCTCCCTATACACGTTCTTAAGCTCGAGCGTGTGGCTGGTGGGCTCCAGATGAGCTACGTCAAGGGTATTAAGCTTCTCGACATAACCCAGGATCTTATCGATCTGGCCTGTAAAATGTTCCAGTTCCTTATCAGACAGCTCTATCCTCGCCAGATTCGCCGTATATTTAACAGTATCTTTATTTATAGCCATAATTTAATTTAAAATATCACATATGCGCCTGGTTGTCAACGGATTTACTCCCAACAACTTGACACTTCAAACAATGTCACAAGTGTCAAGTTGTTTGGAGCGGGATAGCGTTATGAATTCGGTGAGGGAAACGGTCTCTGGCCTGCGGCCTGGGGATATATGGGATTTTTCAAGGCATTTGAGCGCTTCTTCTTTTGATTTAAAAATATCCGAGGAAGACAGCGAGTTCAGGATGGTTTTTCTGCGTTTTTCAAAGGACGATCGGATTATTTTAAAAAGCACGGCCTGGTCAATTGAGGCGTCTATTTCCTTCCCAAAATCTATCTTCAGGAAACACGAATCAACCTCAGGCACAGGATAAAACGCCCCTCTCGGGATCTTAAAAAGTATTTTAGGAACTCCGTAGAATTGCGCATAGCAGGATAAGGATCCGTAATCCTTTGTGCCTGGAAACGCCGAGACCCTTTCTCCGAATTCCATCTGCACAGTGACGTAAGCGGATTTTATACAAGTCCTGTTATTAATAAGATGATTTAGTATTGGGCTGGATATGGAATACGGCAGATTTCCAACAATGACCTGTCCAACTTCGCAAGTTGCCGTACGGCAACTTGCGAAGTTGGACAGGTCATATTGAAGAATATCGCCATTTATTAACTTTATATTGCTGCAGGAAAGATTTTCTACAAGAAAATCATATAAACGCCTGTCTTTTTCTATGGCAACCAGGCGCTTTGCCTTTTTTGCCAGGTCTTCTGTCAGGGCTCCAAAGCCAGGGCCTATTTCAAGAACTGTGTCTTCCTCGCTTACCCTGATAGATCCTATTATTTTATTTTTGATATTCTGGTCTATGAGAAAATTCTGGCCAAGGCGTTTGGAGGGATGAATATTATATTCGCGGAGAATGGATTTAACTTCGCTTAATTTCAGCATGCGGCCTTGCGCATCTTTACAGCTAGCTTGATGGCCTCTTTCATGGAAGACGCATCAGCAATGCCTTTTCCCGCTATATCATAGGCTGTGCCGTGGTCAGGCGACGTCCTGATAAAAGGAAGCCCAAGAGTGACATTCACGCCTTTTTCGAAACCTATCATCTTCAGCGGTCCCAGGCCCTGATCGTGATACATTGATACAACAGCGTCTAACTTACCGTTATAGGCCATATAAAAAATCACATCCCCTGATATCGGGCCCAAGACGCCTGGCGCAAAACGTTTTATTTTCCTGATAGCAGGCGCTATCACATCCTGCTCTTCTCTGCCTATCTTCCCGCCTTCACCGCAATGAGGATTTAGCGCGCATATGCCTATCCTCGGTTTTTCTATCCCAAAATATCTCTTCAAGCTGTCATTCGTCAATCTTACAGCGTCTATTATTTTTTTCCGGGTAATGGCCCTGGAAACATCTTTCAAGGGTATGTGGCGGGTGACAGTGGTCACCTTCAGCGGCCCGCCGCAAAGCATCATCGCGAACTTTTTCGTATTAGTGCTTTTCGCCAGGTATTCGGTGTGGCCCTGGAAAGGTATGCCTGCTTTGCTTATCGCGCCTTTATTCACAGGCGCTGTAACCAGGGCATCCGCCCTTTTTCTTTTTAAAATACCCACTGCCTTTTCTATGGCGTCAAAACCTGTATTATCTTCTGGTTTAATTACAATAAAGTCCGCGAGGGCTTTTATCGCAGGGTCTTTTAAAGCCTTTAGCGTAATTTCCGGGCCTATGCCCCTGGGGTCTCCTGTGGTGATAATTATGGCGGGTTTCATGTTTGAGCTATTTTATGCAGATGTACGCCTTCTTTTTAAGTCCTGCCAGCCATTCGTCAACCTGCGCCTTGAACTTTTTCTGAAAAAGCATCATCTGGATATCCTTCTTAACATCGTCGAGGCTTGCCTGTTTTCCGTAAGCTATATCCTCGACCTTGAATATGTGGTACCCTATCTCGCTTTTCACAGGCTCTGAAACAGCGCCTGGCCTGAGTTTATTGAATATGGCGTTGTCCAGCGCTTCAAGCATATTGCCTCTTTCAATATAACCCATGTCCCCGCCTTTTTCCGCGTTAGGCCCCTGGGAATACTGCTTTGCCAGATCGTCAAAACTGGCGCCTTCTTTAATTTTTTTGTATATATCTTCTATCTCCACCTTTGCCAGCTCAAAACCTACTTTATCCTTTGCCTTTATCAGTATGTTTTTTACCCTGTATTTATCCCCCTGCCTGAATTCGTGCCTGTTTTTTTCGTAATAAGCGCTTATCTCTGACGGAAGCACTGAAACCCTGGACTTGACCTCATAATCCACGAGTTTTTTCATCATTATCTGGTCCCTGTACCTGTCTTTCAGATTGGCGATTGTCACGCCCTGCGTGTTCAGTGTTTTGTAAAACTCTTCTTCCGACGGGAAACCCGCCTTTATATAGTCCAGCCTTTCGTCTATTTCAGATTCGCTGACCTTTACGCCCAGTTCCTTTGCCCTGCTGAGGACCAGCTTATCCTCTATGACCTGGTTCAGTATATCCTTCTTGACCTGTTCCATCTTACGCAATAATTCATCGCCTTTATATTCCTGGCTGTATTGCGCGTACATAACAGCCAGCAATTGATCCACATCCTGCTGGGTTATGACCTCGTCATTCACAACAGCCACGAATTTATTTATAGTAGCTGCCTGCAGTGATACGCCGAGCATCGCGATGCAGATCGAAATTATTAAAATCTTAATTTTTCGCGTGTTTATTAAGCCCATCCACAGCCTCCCTCAATATCCTGCAGTATAAATCAAAACCTATGGCGGATATGTATCCATGCTGTTCTCTGCCCAAAAGGTTCCCTGCGCCTCTTATCTCCAGGTCCTCCATTGCTATCTTGAAACCGGAACCCAGGTCCTTATAACGCTCCAGCGCATCAAGCCTTCTCTCTGATTCCTTGCTTAACACATGGCCTTTCGGCACCAGGAAATACGCGTATGCCCTGTTCTTAAACCTGCCCACCCTGCCTTTCAGCTGATATAAATCAGCAAGGCCGAACATATCAGACCTGTTCACTATCAGGGTGTTGGCATTTGGTATGTCTATTCCTGACTCTATTATAACGGTAGATATTAAAACGTCAATACTTCCTTTCATAAATCCCTTCATTATGCCTTCCAGCTCCCTTGAATGCATCCTGCCGTGCGCCACAGCCACGTTCAAACCAGGCACAAGGCCTGATATCCTCTGGCCTATTTTTTCAATCCCCTCGATCCTGTTGTGCACGAAAAATATCTGGCCGTTTCTTTTTTTCTCAAAGAGTATGGCCTTTTTTACGATATTGTCGTCGTATTCCGAGACAATGACCTCCACAGCCAGCCTGTCCTGGGGAGGCGTCTCGATTATGGACATGTCTTTTACGCCCATTAAAGACATGTAGAGCGTCCTTGGTATAGGAGTGGCTGTTAAAGTAAGGACATCCACTGTGAGCCTTATCTTTTTAAGCCTCTCCTTATCCTTTACCCCGAATCTCTGCTCCTCGTCTATTATCACAAGGCCAAGGTCTTTGAATTTTATATCTTTTCTCAGTATCGCGTGCGTGCCTATCAATATATCAATGGGACCTTCCTGTGTGTCTTTTAATATGCGGTTAATCTCTCCCTGGGTCCTGAACCTGCTCATCATTTCTACCCTGACTGGAAAATCCTCCATCCTGCTTTTAAATGTCAGGTAATGCTGTTCCGCCAGAATTGTGGTAGGCACCAGTATAACCACCTGTTTATTATCCATAACCGCCTTAAAAGCCGCTCGCATGGCAACCTCTGTCTTTCCATAACCCACATCCCCGCACAGAAGCCTGTCCATAGGTTTTTGGGATTCCATATCAGCCTTTACTTCGCTTGCGGAGCGGATCTGGTCAGGGGTTTCTGTAAAAGGGAATTTATCTTCAAACTGGGCCTGCCATTCCGTGTCCCTGGAAAACCCAAAGCCATCCAGCCTGGCGCGCATCGCGTTTATCTCCAGGAGTTCAAACGCCATTGAATACACGCCTTTTTTAACCCTCTCCTTTACTGCCTTCCACATCTTAGAGCCAAGCTTGTAAAGTTTAGGCGGCCTGCGCTCAAAAGCCATGTACTTCTGTATCAAATGCATCTCCTCTATGGGGACATAGAGCTTATCGCCTTCAGCGTATTCTATTACTATGTTCTCCTTTTCTTCTTCCCCGAATTTTATTTTCCTGAATCCCCTGAATACACCTATGCCGTGGTCCACGTGAACCACGTAATCGTTGGGCTGTAAATCCACAAACGAGGCCAGCGGCACCTTTTCTCCCAGCGCCTGGATTTTCCTTTTCTTAGGGTATATGCCGAGCTTGGGCAGGATTATGACCATGGCGTGTTCTTCAAGGGTTTCCGCGGAGATCAGGCTGTAGCTTCTTATGGATTCCACCCTGTCAGCGGATAATTCAATCCTGACAGGGCCTTCGAACGTGGGCGGGAAAATATCTATTATGCCTCCGCGCATGCTGAAATCGCCGGTCTCAGAGATCATACTGCGCCTCTCGTAACCATACTCCACCAGCTGACTGGCTAATGCCTTGTAATCCAACTCTTCGCCTTTGTAGATTTTTATAGACTGAAACATCTATTAATTTCGCTCAGTATGCCGGACTCGAGACCCCAAACAACTTGACACTTAAGACAATGTTACAAGTGTCAAGTTGTTGTATTGGACAATTATCACATCTCTTCAGGCGCGTTGACGCCTAAGAGCCCAAGCCCGCTTGCCAGAACTTTTTTGATTGTATAAAGAAGTGCGATCCTCGCCTCGGTAAGAGGCTTATCGTCTGTGACTACGCGATAAGCGTTGTAATAGGAATGAAAAAGGCCTGCCAGGTCCTGGAGATACGCGAGGAGTATGTGCGGCTCCAGATTATTTGCCGCTGCCTGTATTGTATTAGGGTAAAGCATCAGGGCCTTTATCAGGCCCATTTCATGCTCTTTATCCAGAAGCCCCAGATTATCGAGCTTCGGCTTTTCATTCCTGGCAAACTCCATGATACTGGAAATCCTGGCGTGGGCATACTGGATATAATAGACAGGGTTGTCCATGGTATGGGCCTTTGCCAGCTCCAGGTCAAAATCCAGATGGCTGTCTGTATTCCTCATTATAAAAAAGAACCTCGCCGCGTCCCTGCCCACATCATCCATTATCTCGCGCAGGGTCACAAACTCCCCTTCTCTCGTTGACATCCTGACCGGCTTTCCGTCCCTGTAAAGCGTGACAAGCTGGGCTATTAGTATGGATAATTTCTCTTTATCGTATCCGAGCGCCTGGCACGCCGCCTTTATCCTCGGTATGTAACCGTGGTGATCAGGCCCCCAGATATTTATTATGCGATCGTAACCTGTTTCAAACTTTTCCTTGTGGTAAGCGATGTCAGGCGTCACGTACGTGTAAGAACCGTCGTTTTTTATAATCACCCTGTCTTTATCGTCTCCGAAATCAGTTGACCTGAACCACACAGCCCCGTCTTTCTCATATACAAATCCTTTGCCTTTCAGGATATCAAGCGCCTTTTCTATCTTCCCTGATTTCGCGAGCGATTTCTGGCTGTACCAGACGTCAAAATCCACCCCAAAATCCTCCAGGTCTTTTTTTATTGTATCCATTATCGCGCCTGAGGCCTCCTGCATGTAAAATTCATCCGGCATTTTTTTTATCTTCTCGGGAGGGTTTGCCTGTTTTATCCTGTTCGCTATATCATAAATATAAGACCCTTTGTATCCGTTTTCCGGAAATTCTGATTTTTCGCCCAGCGTCTCCATGAGCCTGGCTTTTACTGAATTACCCAGGGCCTGTATCTGAACGCCTTCGTCATTGATATAGTATTCTTTTACTACATCGTAACCGCAGAATTTCATGATCCTGGCGAGCGAATCGCCTATCGCAGCCTGCCTGCCGTGCGCCACTGTCAAAGGCCCTGTAGGATTGGCGCTTACAAATTCTATCTGCGCCTTTTTCCCTTTGCCAGCGGAAGAGCCGCCAAAACTATCGCCATCTCCTATAATCTGCCTAAGCGCGTCCAGCGCTCCGCTATTTGATATATAAAAATTAATGAATCCCGGCTTTTCAACCTTTATATCCCGGACAGACCCTGTTTTCCTGATATGCTTTACAATAGACCCCGCTATATCGAAAGGGGGTTTTTTAAGCTCCCTTGAAAGCCTCATGGCTATATTCGCGGACAGGTCCCCGAATCTTTTTTCCTTTGGCACATCAAACAGGATCCACGCGCCGGCTTTTTCCGCTATTTCCGGAAACAGCTTTTCAATGGCTTCCTTTATCAGCGTCTTTAATTCTATCTCTATATTTGTCATTTTTCCAACTAATGGGATTTTTTACTGAGGATATTTAAAAAGACTTTTACTATTTTCGGGTCAAATTGAGTGCCTGAACCTTCCAGCAATTCCTGTCTTATTTTTTTGGACGAGAGCGCCTTTCTGTATGGCCTGTCAGAGGCCATTGATTCGTACGCGTCCACAACAGAAAGTATCCTGGCGCCAAGAGGGATATTGTCTTTTTTCAGTTTGGAGGGGTAGCCCTTGCCGTCGTATCTTTCGTGGTGATGCAGTATTATGGGCGCGAGTGTATCCAGAAAGCCTATCTGCTCCACGATCCCTGAACCTACTACTGGATGCAGGGACATGACCTTCCACTCTTCCCTGGTAAGCTTGGACGGCTTTCTCAATATGCCCACATCTATGCCTATCTTTCCTATGTCGTGCAGGAGCCCGGCGTATCTCAGGACCTCTTTTTCGTTTTCAGGAAGCCTAAGGGTATTGGCAATATCTATACAGCTTTTCATCACGCGCTCTGAATGCCCGAATGTCTGGCTGTCCTTGGCGTCTATGATATTAGAAAGGGTCTTGATGGTATTAAGATATCCTGTTTCCGCCTGCTCAAAAAGCCTCGCGTTCTCAATGGCTATGGCAGCCTGGCTCGCGAACATTGCCAAAAGCTTCACGTCCTCAGGCGTGTATTTACCTATCTTTGTATTGTAAATGCTCAGGACGCCTATAATCTTATCTTTCTGGATAAGCGGGACTGTTACCAGCGACCTGAGCCCTTTCTGCGCCGCGTGATTAGGATACTTATAATTCTTTTCTTTTGTCAGGTCATTTATAATGTAAGGCTTCCCGCTCTCTACAACCCTTCCCGCAATGCTTTCGCCCACCTTCAGGCTTCTTTTCAGCTTTAGGAATCTCTTATTTCTAAAACCGTAGGCGGAGCGCAGTAAAAGCTCGTGGCCTGTCTTGTCCAAAAGCCTCAAGGAGCACGCAGACGCGGCCATTATGGTTGCTGCTTTTTTTGTTATAAGCGCCAGGACTTCGTCAAGGTGAAGGGTAGAAGTGACAGACTTGCCAACTTCATAAAGCGCGGAAAATTCTTTTATTTTCTTTTTGAGGTTTTCTTTGAGCGAGTTGTTTTCTTTTTGCGGCATAACTTGATTATCGGAGCGTCGCCCCACAGGCCCTCCAGATTATAAAACTTCCTCACATCTTGGTAAAATACATGGGCTACAACGTCGTAGGCGTCTATAAGCACCCACAAGCCTTCCCGATAGCCCTCTATATTGGACAAGGATTGTTTCTTCTCAGACAGGCCTTTTTCTATATTATCCGCTACTGCCTGGCAACGCTTCGCAGAGGATGCGCCCGCTATCACAAAAAAGTCCGCGATACTGGACAGCTTCCTCATGTCCAATATCACGACATCCTCTGCTAACTTTTCCTTTGCAAGCTCGGCAACCAGCAGCGCTTTTTCTTTAGATCTCACAAATTGATATACTTTTACTTATTGCCCATGATGCAGAACATGCTTGTGCCGCAAACAGGACATTTGCCCTTCATCGCTTTTCTTTTGTTCTTCATCGTAACTTCTTTCGCGTCCTTCATTTCCTTCTTGGCCTTGCATTTCACGCAATAACCCTGTGCCATTTGCACCCTCCTTGTTTTAATAAAATAGTGCGTTCATTAAACGAGTTAAATCTATCACAAGAACGCCAAATTGTCAAATATATAATTTATTCCTGTGTATATACCTGGCTGTGGTATCCGCGATTAATCCAGCCAGGGGCCTGCGCGTTTTGACCCTCGCGCGTACGCCTGTGGCAGATATGCCCATGGCGTTTATCCTTAAAATAATAAAGCTATTAGGGGCATTAGTAACGCTGAAACCAGGCCTTTTCACGACGACAAACCTGCAAAGCTTCAGGATCTCTTCCAGGTTTTTCCACTTATTGAGCTCCTTCAGGGAATCAGAACCTGTTATAAAGAAGAATTCGGCCTTGAGGCCGTATCTTTTCCTTAGCATCCTTAATGTATCCACAG
>JAUYDX010000035.1 GCA_030691625.1 Candidatus Omnitrophota bacterium
TTCTTTAATATTTCAAAATTCATCTCATCCGTTTCCATTAAAGAAAAACCGCCCTCACAGAGCATGATCGCCAGATCGAACTCGCCTTCAAAGGGAAGGCTTCTGGCGTCATGTTTTTGAAAATCGAGCTTTAATCCTGATTTTGCCGCTTTTTCTTTTGCCCTCTTTAATTGCGATTCCGCTAAATCGATCCCTGTAATGGTATAGCCTCTTTTTGACAATTCGATGGAATGCCTACCGGTACCACAGCCAATATCAATTATTTTTAAGGACTTGTCATGCACTATTTCTTGCTCAATAAAATCACATTCGCCCGAAGTTCCGTGCACATAAACTTCTTTATCGTATTTGTCTGCGTAATTCTCAAATAGTGCTTCATACCATTGTTTCATTCCCCTTTACCCCCTTACTGTATTTTTTCACTTACGTCCGGTTCCCTCTTTGCCTTTCGCCCTGACTCATTCGAAGGTTTTAATGAAGGCTTTCATATTTCTGATTTACATGCTGGACAGGGCTTCCTGGATTATAGGCAGGACTGCCTGGGCCTCTTCCTTAGTCATCCTTCCGAGTTTCGCGAACCTGAGAGAGCCTTCCTGGTCCCTGTTTTCCCTCACTATCTGAAGTTTTTTAGGCCCATTGTTATAGGAATAAACGCTTACTGTTATTTTTCCATCATCGTTCTCAAAAGACTTTCCAAATACCTGCTTATCCAAACTGCTGTCGTACGGCATACTCAACCCTCCCTCTCTTTTTAACAACTTGACACTTGTGACATTGTTTCAAGTGTAAAGTTGTTGTTTGCTATGCGAGGCCGGCTACAAAGCCCGAAGCCCATGCCCAGGCCAGATTGTACCCGCCCCTTTCCCCGTTTACATCCAAAACCTCTCCTGCGAAATAGATCCCTTTTTTCAATTTTGATTCCAGCGTATCCGGATTCACGTCTTTCAGGTCCACTCCACCCGCTGTAAACTCTGCCTCGTTCCACCCCCTTGTCCCGATCACATCGAATCTCTTGTCCTTGACCGCGCTGACCACGTCCGCCGCGCTTTTATCCTTAAACAGATCTTTCAATACAATACTGAATTTATTCGGCAGAATGCCCATCATCAGGTTCTCGGGCGCAAAATGCCTGGATATCCTGTCTTCCACTTCTTTCCTGAGCCCTGACGCGTCAATAAAAGGCGCCATGTCAATTGACACCAGCGCGCCCTTTCTATTGAACCTGTTTATCTCTATGGAAATATCCCCGCTTATATCCAGTATGGCAGTGCCTGAGAGCCCGTATTTTGTGAAAAGGACTTCCCCGCTTGCTTCTTTGCGTAATTTTCCGCCTATTATACTCCTGGCTGCACAGGATATCTTCTGGCCCTGTAAAAGATGGCAGAATTTATCCTTTACAACAAGCGGCACAGCGCTCGGCACAGGCTCTGTGATTTTATGCTCGAATAATTTCGCCAGGTCATAGCCTGAACCGCTGGCCCCCAGGCTCGGGTATGATTTTCCGCCGCAAGCTATTATCACGGAATCGCACGAAACGCTTTTACCTGGCCCTGATACTATAAAACCTTTGGCAGCGCAGGTAATATCTTTTACCTCAAACTCAAATTCCGCGCGTATCTTTAATCTTTTTAGCTCCTCGTCCAGGACCTTTAAAACGCTCGATGCCTGATTTGTAACAGGAAAGACCCTTGCTTCCTGCGAATACAGCTTCAAACCGAGGGAATTAAAAAATCCCTCTATCCTGGCCTTGCCAAATCTTGAAAATACGCTTTTTACCAGGTTCCTTGCTTCAGGATTATAATGCGATTCATCTAAACAATCATTGGAAATATTGCATCTGCCCGCGCCGGACGCGAGGATTTTCTTCCCGAGCCTGGGCATCTTTTCGCATATAACAACTTCCCTGCCTCTTTGCCTCGCGCTTATAGCGGCCACGATACCTGCCGCGCCTCCGCCTATCACCGCAGTGTCAAATTTTTGCATTTATTTTTTTGCTTTTTTTCTAATGTCGTGCTCGTCTTCTATCTCTCCGACTATTTCCTCCAGGAGGTCTTCCATGGTTACCATGCCCTGAATTTTGCCATACGAATCAACTACGATAGCGAGATGCGTATGGCCTTTCTGAAATTCCTTCAGCAGTTCTGATACATTTTTGAAATCAGTGACAAAAACAGGCGGATATATTATATCCTGCAGAATTACAAGTTCCCTGTTAACCGACAAGTTCAGCAAATCTTTCATATTTATAACGCCGATTATATTATCCGGGTTATCTTTATAAACAGGCAGCCTGGAATGGCCT
Organism: Candidatus Omnitrophota bacterium; assembly: GCA_030691625.1. Classification (GTDB taxonomy): domain Bacteria; phylum Omnitrophota; class Gorgyraeia; order Gorgyraeales; family Gorgyraeaceae; genus UBA10183. The sequence goes on from JAUYDX010000035.1 coordinate 2,303, forward strand.
GACTCAAGAACTTTATCCAGTATATCTTCTATATTCGAGCCTGCGTCTATTAAAATCATTTTATCTTTAGGGACCATCACGGTCTTGACTACGGTATCGCTGAACTCAAAGATCTTTGTAAGCATCTTGTATTTATCTTTGTGACGGGGGCTCTCTTCCTCTCCTATCCTTATCAGTGCCTTTATCTCTTCTTCCACCACAAGAGACGGCCTGCCTTTTGTCTTGCCGCCTAAAAGCCTGGCTATAAAATTAGTTATGACTGAAAGCGCCCTCACAGCCGGAGAAAGAATGAATATCAAAAACTTGACCATCCTAACCAGCGACAACGCTATCCTGACAGGACTGCCCGCTGAAACAGTCTTTGCCGCAACCTCAAATACTATTATGAGAAATGAGGCCGCGACAGTCGCCACGATTACGCTTCTGGAATTTTCCCCTATCAATGAGATGGTAACCGCGGTAATAATAGCCGCTATAAGAGAATTGACCAGATTATTCGCCACCACTATGGTGCCGAAAAACTTCTCAGGCGTTTCCAGTATTTTCAGGATCATCTTCGCTGCCTTGGAACCATCAGCAGAAAGCCGCCTGAGTTTTATGATGCTGGCTGCTATGATGGATGTCTCAGACGCCGCAGTAAGCGCGCCTATAAGAAGCAACACCGCCAATAAGATAAGTTCTACTGCAATTTTCATATAGGTTTCACCTCGCAACAACTTTACATTGAGACAATGTCTCAATGTAAAGTTGTTTGGCTTCAGGGATGCAGACGCATAAAGTTTACCATATCATCTGCCAGCGGCAAATTAAAATTGAGCCTTTTTCCTGTGACAGGATGATTGAATTCTATTGCCTTTGCGTGAAGCGCGGCCCTTTTAAATCTCAATCTAAAATCCTTCCTGAACGCATACACGCTTTCTCCAACGAGCGGATGGCCCAGCTCTTTAAAATGTATCCTTATCTGATTGGTCCTGCCTGTTACAGGCTCCACTTCGGCTATTGTAAAATCCAGCCTTCTATCCAGCACCCTGAACTTCGTGATCATCAGCTCTGTCTTCCTTCTGGCCTTATTATAGACATAGCCCTTGAGGGTATCGGAATTTTTCCGCATTGTTCCGTGCAGAAATGCGATATATTTCTTTTTAACAAGGCGCTTTTTAAACTGCTCCATCACGGCCTGCTGGACAGATTTACCTTTTGCGTAAACAATGAGGCCTGACGTCTCCCTGTCTATCCTGTGGCAGGGATGCGCGTTTACTTCAGCTCCCCGGCTCTTCAGTTCCAGATTCAGAAGATCTGTCAGGGTATTTGTCTCTCCCTTAGGCGTAGGGACAACAAGCAGGCCCGCGGGCTTATTGACCACGATGATATGATCATCTTCATAAACTATGCCATATCTTTTATTTTCCGGGCTCATTCAGCCTGTTGATTCAGATATTCTTTAAGTTTTTCCCATGTCATGGGCCCTACCTTACCATCAACCTTAAGGCCATTCTGGGACTGGAATGCCTCTATGGCAGACCTGGTGTTCGGCCCTATTATACCGTCGATCTTGCCTTCGTAAAGATTGGCGTTTTTAAGCGCCTGCTGGATATTCTGCGCGCTGGGTTTTTCAGATGACACGGCTTGAGAATCCACAGAAGGTTCGCTTGCCCTCTGAGACGCGTCTAACACCGTAACATTTGATGTTTCTTCAGTAGCCACAGGCTCTGTAACCATTGCTTCATCCCCTGACTTCTTAAGACATCCTGTCAAAGCAGTCAGTAACACAAAAACCATGATAACCCGCATTGCCATAACATCCCTCCTTTTTTATTTTAAGTAACCTGACAGTTTCTCCACTATCCTATCGCAGTAATATTTCAAAAACCTCGCCTCGTCTCCTATAGGCATGTTTATGATCTTCACGCCATTGGCGTATTTCCTCCCTGAGCCGGGATGCGCCTTCCCCGACCACATTATCTCTGCAGTCATGGACACAGGAGGATTGGAATCCTTCAGGTCCACTTCCAGCTGCACGTAAAGGCCTGTCTTTAAAAATTCGTCTGATTCAAAACACAGGCCTTCGGCGGATATATTTTTAGCGTTCGTAAACCTGAACACATTCTCGTAATCTATAACCTTGTACTTGGCGTCCAGGTTAAGTTCAAACCTCGGGTATTTCCTTCTTTCTTTTAAAAATTCATCTATCATAAAACCTCCATTATAAGCTTCTTGGCCTCATTGGGGGTCGCGGACAGGAATTTAGCCCTGTGCTCGTATATCTTAAGGGACCTGAGGCATTTATCAATATACTCAACCGACTCTGAATTGGCCCTGTCATAAGACATGACAGAAACAAAGCTCACAAGCGCCTCCTTGAATTTTTTCCTGTAAAAAAATATCTTTCCTGCCTTGAGATGAGCGTCCCTGTTGACAAAAGACCTGTCGCACTGCATGTCCAGGGCCCTGGCGTAGAATTCCTGGGCCTTGTCGAAATTATCTTCGTTGTAATATGTGTCAGCTATCTTAAGATAATTAAACGCTATATCATAAGCGTCTATGCAGTCCTTTTCCTCGGCGCTCAGCCCTTCTATGAATTCAACAAAATCCCTTACCCCGTATTCGGTCTTTAACTTATCCCCGCTTATCTTTAAATTAAACGTGTTATTTATATGCTCCCCTATTACGCAGTCAACCCTGTCCAGGATATCATTGAGGTAGTACTTAGGGTTGAGGCCCAGGACAGCCCTGTAATTCTTGATGGCTTCCCTGTAAGATTCTGACGCGTTCTGGTAATTTTTCCAGTAGACTTCGCGCTGCGCGTTATTATGGGACTCCACAGCCGCGTCCAGGACAGGCTTTATCCTTTCCCGCTCCTCGTTCCACTCCTTTAGATTCTTCGCCTTTGCCTCTATATTATCTATATCTTTATCTCCCATATTTGACCAATATATCATAAAAGAATAATAATGTTAAGAAGTTTTGGCTTTATTTTATCCTCTCAGTATGCTATATTTATCATATGTTAAGGACAATGCTGAATCTCTTATATCCTTCAATATGCAGGGCATGCTCGAAGAAACTGGGAGATTTTAACCGCAATATCTGCAGCGAGTGCGCAGGGAAGATAAAAGAAAGACTGCCCCCGTTTTGCCTTAAATGCGGCAAACAGATAGGAGAAGATCCTGCGCCGGCGGACATATGCCAGGACTGCAGAAATAACGAGCCGCACTTTGACAGGGCATGGTCAGCGTGCATTTACGAAGGTACGCTAAAAAATCTAATCCATGATTTTAAATACAATAGAATAACCTGCCTTTCAGCTGATTTCGCTAGTCTCATGACAGGTTTCATGAAAAAACACGGCATCGGAAAAGATTCCCAGGTTATAGTATCCGTGCCAATGCACACATCCAGGTTATTCAGAAGAGAGATCAACCATTCCGATGTCCTGGCCAGCAGCCTGGGAAAACGCCTGGGCATTCCATACACCGGCAGCGCCCTGAAAAAAATAAAAAACACCTCTGAGCAGAATAAGCTCGGCAGGCAGGAGAGGATAAAAAATCTTTGTTCAAGTTTTTCCATAAAGAACAGCTCCCGCATCCTTAATAAAAACATCCTGCTCGTGGATGACCTGTTCACAACCGGTTCCACTGTTAATGAATGCTCTAAAATTCTCAAGGCCTCCGGCGCAGGCCAAATAGAGGTAATAACGCTTGCCAGAGGATACAGCGTATGAAGATACTGCGTAAATATATAATAAAAGAGGTCATCGTGATGTTTTTGTTTTCCCTGGCCATATTCACTTTTACCCTGGTGGTGGGAAATATCATAAGGCTCGCGGAGCTTGTGATAAATAAAGGCGTGGACATAAGGCTCGTAGGGAGGCTGTTTCTCTATCTGATACCGTTCTTATTAAGCTATACCATACCGATGTCCATATTGACATCGGTACTGCTTGTGTTCGGCAGGCTTTCGAGCGATAATGAAATCATCGCCATCCGCGCAAGCGGGATAAATATATACAGGCTGAGCATTCCCCTGCTCGTTATAGGCCTCTTATTCAGCCTTTTTTCAGTGGTGCTGAATAACGACATAATACCCAGTATGCACTTTGAATCCAGAAAGATCATAAAAAATATAGGGGTAAAGACGCCCGCGGCATATCTGGAACCCGGGACGTTTATAAAAAGTTTCAAGGGTTACATAATATTCATCCACGAGATAGATAAAAATAAGCTCAAGGGCGTACGCATATACCAGCCGCAGGAAGACCGCTCCACCAGGACCATAATAGCCGAAAGAGGCGAATTCATAACCCTTGACAACCAGAACGCGGTAAAGTTAAAACTCATAAACGGCACAAGCGACGAACCAAATCCCAAGAACCCTATAAATTTCTACAAGCTGAACTTCAAGACATACTACCTGACCCTGAATGTGGACGAGTCAATAGCGTCCAGCAATTACACCGAAAAGAAACCCAAAGAAATGAATTTTCAGGAAATAAAAAAAGAGATCGATAGGCTGGGCAGATACCATGTGGACACGCCGAGCCTGATCGCTGAATTTCACAGGAAGATCTCCGTATCCTTCGCGAGCGTGATATTTGTGATCATAGGAATACCCCTGGGCGTATTCACTAAGCGCGGAGAAAAAACCATACAGTTCGCAATAGCCCTGGGCGTTATTGTGCTATACTATCTCCTGATGGCGGGAAGCATAGCCCTGTCCTTAAAGAGCGCGGCTAACCCTGCCATCTTAATGTACTTGCCGAACATAATAATCGGCGCGCTGGGAATAATCCTGCTGCGCAAAACCATTGAATCCTGATGAGAATACTCGATAAATACATAGCTAAATATTTCATACTGCCTTTTTTATACTGCCTTCTGACATTCATCATCCTCTACATAATCATAGACCTCTTCGGGCACCTGGACGAGATCCTGAGGCAGGATATCCGCGTGAGCATACTGCTGGAATATTACCTTGCCATGATACCCCTCATCATCCTGCAGACAGCTCCTGTGGCAAGCCTTATCTCAACAATATACGTGCTCGGGGCATTGAATAAATCCGGCGAGATAACAGCGATGCGCGCGGCAGGGATAAGCATACAGAGGATATTAATGCCTTTTATATACATCGGCCTTTCAATAACAATCCTGGTGTTCGCAATATCTGAAAAGGTCCTTCCCGGGAGCATGAGAAAGGCGGATTCAATAAAACAGAATTACATAGAAAGCGGCGACAAAGATAAACTGTCCAATAAAAAAGCTATAAACAACATCGCTCTCTACGGCAAAAATAACCGCCTCATATTCATAGATAGCTTCGACCCCGCTACCGGGATCGCGATGGGCATCACCATCCTGCAGCAGGACAAAAAAGACAGCGTCACGTTAAAGATAAACGCCCATGAGGGAAAATGGCTGGAAAATAAATGGCTGTTTTCAAATATACTGATGTACAGGCTGGGAGATAAAGGCGAAGTAACAGGCGCCCCTCAGTTCCTGCAGGAAAAAACAATGGAAATGGAAAACCCCAAAGACCTTATATCAAAAGGCACGGATTATGAATACATGAGCTTTAACGACCTGTCTCATTACATAAAGAATTTTTCCGAAACATCTCCCAAACTCATTGCCAGGCTGCGCGTAAACCTGCACCAGAAAATCAGCCTTCCTTTCACAAGCCTGGTGGTCATACTTATAGGAGCTGGTTTTGCTTTAAGGGTAAGGCAAAGGGGCAAGGCCGGCGCGCTTTTGGGCATAGGCATGAGCATTGTGATAGGTTTTATCTATTACGCGTTCATGGCAAGCTGTATAGCGTTAGGCAAAAGCGGTTTCTTGAATCCCATCATCTCCGCCCATTTCGCAAATATATTATTTGGATTTATCGGAATAGCGCTGATAAGAAATTAACTTGACACTTGTGACAATGTCACAAGTGTCAAGTTGTTAGATGTCAAGTTAGGTGCCGAGTTCCCAGGAGGCGAGGTATTTTTTCTGTTCAGGGGTGAGTACATCTATCTGGACGCCCATGCTTTTAAGCTTAAGCCGGGCGATCTCTTTATCTATCTCCACAGGCATCCTGTAGACCTTCTTTGTAAGCTTTTTATGATTCTTCACCAGGTATTCCGCTGCGAGCGCCTGGTTGGCAAAACTCATATCCATGACTATCGCAGGGTGGCCCTCTGCGCACGCGAGATTCACCAGCCTTCCTTCTCCTAAAAGATTAATACGCCTTCCGTCTTTAGTGGTGTACTCTTCAACGCCGCTGCGAATAACCCTTTTCTTCTTACTCATCTTTTCGAGCGCGGGGATATCTATCTCTACATTGAAATGTCCTGAGTTAGCGACTATGGCGTTGTCTTTCATCAGCTTAAAATGTTCTTCCGCGATGACCGTGGTATTTCCTGTAAGGCTTACAAAGATGTCCCCTTTTTTAGAGGCCTCTTTCATGGGCATAACTGAAAAACCGTCCATGATCGCTTCTATAGCTTTAGTAGGGTCTATTTCCGTGATTATGACATTGGCGCCCATGCCTCTCACGCGCATGGCAAACCCCCTGCCGCACCAGCCATAACCGAGCACTACTACGATCTTGCCTGCCAGTAAGATATTCGTGGCCCTTATGATGCCGTCCACTGTTGACTGGCCTGTGCCATAACGGTTGTCAAAAAGGTGCTTTGTGTCAGCGTCATTCACGGCAATCACAGGGAAAAGAAGCTTTTTATTGAGTTCCAGGCTTCTTAACCTTATTATACCTGTGGTAGTCTCCTCTGTCGAGCCAAGCATATTCGGGACAAGATGTTTCTTGGATTTGTGGATAGTGGAAACCAGGTCCGCTCCGTCATCCATTGTGATGTGCGGCTTAACTGCCAGAGAACTTTCTATATGGGAATAATACACCTCGTTATTCTCTCCCTTTCTCGCGAAAACGGGTATGCTGAAATCCTTGACTAAAGACGCGGCCACATCATCCTGGGTGCTTAAGGGATTCGAGGCGCAGAGATTCACATCCGCCCCGCCAGCCTTCAGTGTGTTCATTAAAACGGCTGATTCAGTGGTTACATGAAGGCACGCGCTCAACCTCACGCCTTTCAAAGGTTTTTCTTTGGAAAATCTTTCTCTTATAAGCTTCAGGACAGGCATGTTCTCGTCCGCCCATTCAATCCTTAATTTTCCGGTAGGCGCTAATTTTATATTGGTTATATCGTATTTCATGCCGGACAAACACAGCCTTTCTTTAATAGAGCTACTTTATCTGTCTCTTCCCAGGTAAAGCCCTGGTCTTCCCTGCCGAAATGTCCATACGCGGCTGTCTTTCTGTAAATAGGCTTTAAGAGATCCAGTTCCGTTATTATTCCTCTCGGGGTCAGGTCAAAATGCTCCCTGATAAGCGCTGAAATCTTTTCCTCTGAGATCTTTCCTGTGCCAAACGTGTCCACCATTACTGCCAATGGTTCCGCCTTTCCTATTACATAGGCCAGCTGTACGCAGCATTTTTTAGCAAATCCCGCGGCTACTACGTTTTTGGCTACGTATCTCGCCATATAAGCGCCTGAGCGGTCAACCTTGGTCGGATCCTTGCCTGAAAAAGCGCCGCCGCCGTGAGGCACTACCCCGCCGTACGTATCCACGACTATTTTTCTTCCTGTCATACCTGTATCAGACTGCGGTCCGCCTATTAAAAACTTTCCTGTCTGATTCACATAATACTCTGTCTTGTCGTCAACGAGCTTGCCTAATACAGGCGTGGCTATTTTTTCTATAACCTCTTTTCTCGCCTTTTCTGTTATGTGTTCGCCGGTCTTATCCAGTATCTCCTCTGTGTGCTGGGACGCGAGTACCACTGAATTTATCCTGACCGGCTTACCGTCTTTATATTCCACTGTCACCTGGCTCTTGGAATCAGGCCCGAGATATTTGAGGACCTTGGCCCTTCTTACCTCAGCCATTTTTTTGACAAGCTTATGCGCCAGCGTGATCGGAAGAGGCATGAGCTCAGGCGTCTCGTCGCACGCGTACCCTACCATGAAACCCTGGTCGCCTGCCCCGCCCTTATCAACGCCCTGGGCTATGTCAGGAGACTGTGAGTGTATAGTGTTTATAACCGCGCACGTCTCATAATCCATGCCGTATTTCGGGTCTGTGTAGCCTATTTCCCTGACCACCTTTCTCGCGGTATTTATTACGTCCACATAAGCGGTGGTGGTGATTTCGCCTCCGACTATGATAAGGCCCATTGTGACAAATGTCTCGCACGCCACCCTGCCTCTTGAATCCTGACGCAAAACCTCATCCAGTATCGAATCAGATATCTGATCGCAAAGCTTATCCGGATGGCCCTCCCCCACTGATTCCGAAGTGATATAATATTTTCCCTTAGGCATTTTTACTGAATCTCCTTTCTGAATTCTTTATCCGCCTCTTCCAGCGATTTTTTATCCCCTGTGTCAAACCACAGGTTATCCTTGAACACGTAACCGAAAACATCCTCTTTTTTATACAGCCATTCCAGAAAATATCCCGGCGCGTCCTTGGAATTATCCAGTCCCAGGTATTGCTTCATGATGCCCAGTCTTTCTTTAGGGAAGAAATAAAGGCACATCGCTGCAAGCGTGGAGCGGGGATTGGCCGGTTTTTCCTTAAAATCAACTACCTTATTATTTTTATCAACGGATACAATACCATATCTGGACGCCAAAAGCAACTCTTTTATATCGTAAAGCCCGAGCGTGACATACGGCCTTCCGGAAACAGAAAAATCAATAAATTTTGAGAGGTCTGCCCTGAAAAGGTTGTCCCCTGCCAGGACAAGCAAATCGTCTTTCACATTTTCCTTTTCTATGACAAACTCTATGTCGCCCGTGGCGCCGAGCCTGGTTTCGTTGGAGGAAGATCCGTCGTCCAGCACGGTTATTTTCTTTGAACTTTTAAAGGTTTTTTTCCAATCCCTGAAATTCCCGTAAAACTTCTTGTTTGTGACAATAAAAACCTCGTCCACCTCTTTTACAGGTTCTATCAGGTCAAATATAAATTCCAGGACTGTCCTGCCGGCCACGGATAAAAGCGGCTTCGGGGTATTAAGCGTGAGCGGATATAATCTGGTAGCGTATCCCGCGGCCAGTAATAGAACTTTCATATCGTTATTTAAATGGTGCCAGGCACCGTGCCTGGCACGGTGCCTGGCACCATTTTATTTTATGTCTTTCCCAGCTCTTTTTTAAGGTAATCTATTGTTTCCACAGGCGTAGGGTCTACATTATTCAAAATAGCCAGATAAAAACTCGCGAAATCTCCTATATATAGCAGAGAATATACCCTGGCGAGCCTCCCGCCGGCATCTCTTTTCAATTCTATGACCTCTGCGCCTGTCTTTTTTATGATACCGCTCGATATCCTGATCCGCTCCTTTATCTTCCCATGGTCATCCTTATCGGAAAGCATTATTACCTTAAATCTTTTAAGAAGCTTTTCAGGAAACCTCCACCCGACTATCTCGTTGTGGTTCATCTCAGGCAGGACGTTCGCGGACGAAAGGGATTTTGAATTCTCAGCGATCTGTTCCCTCCACCTGCTTGAAACCGCCTCTGTGACTCCTGCTGTGCCGTATATTACGCAATACCTCTTGTAAAGCTTCTCTGCCAGCTGTTTTGATATATTATGCTTTGATGGTACGCCAGTCCCTATTTCTTCATCCCTGAGGCAGGTAAGCGCGGAATAAAGTTCTTTTACGTCTTTTTCCTTATCCTTTATGAGCCCCAGTCCGGCTAAAATCCCGAGCACTGTTATGGACATGTATCCGATAGCTGCCCTGGGAGGATAACCGGCAGGAATGGCTATATGCGTAATATTATTTTTTAACGACAGATCCTTCAGCCTGCCGCCTGAACCGACCGCTATTATAAATGCCCTTTTCCTCAGCCCCTCTTCAAAACAGGAAAGCGTCTCTTCTGTATTTCCTGAATAGCTTGAACAGAATAAAAGCGTAGTCTCGCCCGCGAATTCAGGCAATTTATAATTGCGGCATATAGAAACAGGTATACCCAGTTCGCCCTCTAGATAAACCTTTGCAAGGTCAGCGCCTATACCTGAGCCGCCCACTCCACTGAACACTATATTGTTTATTTTCTCTGCCGGCTTATTTATATTCCCGGAAACGCCTATCCTGTAAGCGTCCAGGCATTGCTCAGGCAAGCCCGAGATAAACCTCAGCATGTCTGAAGGGTCCAATTTTTTTATAAGCTTCGCGTTGTCTAATTTACTCACAGGATAGTTATTTTTTCTTGGTTTTCTTGAGCCAGGGAATGAGTTCGTCCAGACGTTTATTTGTAAAGGTCTCCACCTCTTCGCCTGTGGATAATTTAAGGGCCTCTTCCGCGACCTTCCTCGCGTCCTCAAAACTAACATTGCTTATGACATATTTTACTTCGGGAACCACCACAGGGCTCATGCTGAATTCGTCAAGGCCCAGCCCTAAAAGTATCAAAACAAAACCCGGCTCGGCAGCCATTTCACCGCACATGCCCACCCAGATATTTTCTTTATGCCCGGCATCTATGATGCTCTTTATGAGCCTGAGCACAGCTGGATGGGTAGGTTTGTAAAGATACGCTATCTTTTCATTGGCCCTGTCCACCGCCAGTGAATACTGTATCAGGTCATTGCTTCCAATGCTGAAAAAATCCACTTCCTTTGCGAGCAGGTCGCAAGTAAGCGCTGCTGACGGTATCTCTATCATGGCGCCCACCTCTATGTCCTCATTGAAATTTATCTTTTTATGCCTAAGCTCCTCTTTTGCCTCTTCCAGGACGCCTATCGCCTGCCTCAGCTCCCCAAGTCCTGATATCATGGGGAACATGATCTTGATGTTCCCGGATACGCTCGCGCGCAGGATCGCCCTTAACTGCACCTTGAAAACCTCTGGTTTTGCAAGGCAGTATCTTATAGCCCTCCACCCGAGAAACGGGTTCATCTCGTGCGGGACCTTAAGCTGTGATAAAAATTTATCTCCGCCCAGGTCAAGGGTGCGTATTATGACCGAGGCCTTGGAAAGCCTGGCAGCCACCTTTTTATACGCCTCAAACTGCTCATCTTCTCCTGGAGAATCGTTCCTGTTCATGTAAAGGAATTCTGTGCGGTACAACCCTATGCCTTCAGCGCCGTGCGCGATAACAGAGCTCACCTCGTCCGGCAATTCTATATTTGCCGAAACCTCCACCTTGCGGCCGTCAATAGTAACAGCCGGCTTGTCTTTAAAATCCAGCAGTGTCTTTTCAAATCTTACAAATTTCTGCTGTTTCAGCTCATATTTTTTAACGACTATTTTGTCCGGATTTATTATCACTACCCCGTCTGTGCCGTCCACTATCAGAAAATCGTCGGACTTGATCCTGGTAGTCGCCTTTTCAAGCCCTACCACTGCGGGTATCTCGAGAGACTTCGCCATGATCGCGGTATGGGAGGTCCTGCCTCCTATATCAGTGACAAATCCCCTGACGTTTTTCTTGTGCATATTGGCTGTGTCTGAAGGCGAAAGGTCGTACGCCACCACTATGACCTGTTCCTTCAGGTCGCTGAGGGTCTTTTCCTGGACGCCTATAAGATTTTTCAGGATTCGCTTCCCCACATCCTCTATGTCGCTGGTCCTTTCCTTAAGGTATTCATCGTTCATCTTTGAAAAGACCTTTATGTACTTTCCTATGACCTTAGAAAATATATATTCCACGCACTTGCGGTCTTTTTTAAGGCTCTCTATTACCTCCTCTATCAGCATCCTGTCCTCAAGGACCAGGAGATGCGCGTTGAATATCTCCGCATGCTGAGAGCCCATCTCGCGCGAGATCTTTTTCTGTATAGCGAGTATCTCCGAGCGCGTCTTTATGAGGGCCTCTTCAAAACGGGCGATCTCAGAGGGAATAGTCTCCTGCTTTATGTCCCTCTCCACCGCAGTAAGCTGCCTGGTGTCGAATAAAAACGCCTTACCTATAGCTATCCCGGGCGAAGCCGGTATCCCTTTCATCATTACAGCGTATCTCCCAGTATCACTTTTTCAAGTTCTTTTACCGCTTCTTCCGCGTCAGCGCCGTTCGCCGTGATATTGATCCTGGCGCCTCTTTCCGCAGCCAGGGTGAGCAAGCCCATTATAGACTTGCCGTTTACCTCCTGCCTGCCCTTTTTCACAATAATATCGCTTTCGTATTTATTGGCTATCTGCACAAAGATAGCCGCAGGCCTGGCGTGAAGCCCCTGTTCATTCTTAATGATTAATTTTCTTTCCACTATCATGGCGGCCCGCCTAATCAATTGATATCTTCTTGCCTTTTGTCTTCAAGGTAAGATCTATAATAATCTTTGAGAGTTTTTTCGTGTCGTGCCTTACATAATTCTGGATATTCACCACGTCGCCTTCTATCACGTTATAGCCATTCTCGATAATCTTATCCGAATCCGCTACCACAGGATATGCCCCCTCTTCCTCGTATTTCTTGAGAAATTCCTTGGGCACCTTGCCGGTATTAACGATACAGTAACTGACTATATCAGGCCGCGTATGGGCTATAATGACGTTCATGTGTTCAAATGCGGTGTAATTGTCTGTCTCGCCGGACTGCGTCATCACGTTGCAGACGTAAACCTTCGGGGCCTTGGACTGCGCGATCTTTTCCGCTATGCCGTCCACCAGAAGATTCGGGATAACGCTTGTATATAAACTGCCCGGGCCGAGGACTATTATATCCGCGTCAGCTATTGACTCGAAGGATTCCTTGCTCGCTTTGCAGCGCGCGGGATCCAGGTAAACCTTTTTTATGGGCGAGTGCTGTTTGACTATCTTTGTCTCGCCCACTGTCTTTTCCCCGTTCTGGTATTCTGCCACGAGTTTGACCTTTTCAAACGTTGAGGGAATGACCCTGCCTCTTATCGCGAGGACCTTGGAGGATTCCTTTATGGCCTTTTCAAAATCGCCGGTGACCTTGCACATAGCTGTGATAAAAAGATTGCCGAAACTGTGGCCGCTTAATTCTGATTCGCTGCCAAACCTGAACTGAAAGAGCTCGCGCATAAGCGGCTCTGCGTCCGCGAGCGCCACAAGGCAGTTCCTTATATCCCCTGGCGGGAGTATGCCGAACTGTTCTCTCAATCTCCCCGAAGACCCGCCATCGTCAGCTACAGTTACTATCGCCGTGATATTGCTCGTATGTTCTTTTAAACCGTGAAGTATAGTGGAAAGGCCCGTGCCTCCGCCTATGACCACTACTTTCGGCCCTTTTTCAAGCTGGCGGTAGTGGTACATGATGTCGACAAGCTCTCTTTCCCTCTGCTGCGGCAGAAAGACAGCGATAAATGATTTCAGCATCCTCTTCATGCCGTATATGACTATCAGCGCGCCAAGCACCATAACAGTGATACCCGCTGCCTTTGAGTCAGGAAATCTCTTAAGTATCCATATTACAGACCCTATGGCTACCAGTAAAACGCCTGTGGTTGACGTAAGTATCCAGCGTTTTATCTTCATCCCGGGATATAGCCATTTTAATCGTCTCATATTATTGTCCTTAATAAATATGTATTATACCCTTCTTTGGTCTTCTTCTTTTATAATCTTAATGAGCGCCTTCTCGCTGTCAGAGCCTTTTAGCGAATCCCTGAAATATTTGTCTTTCAATAACTTTGATATGCGGGCCAGGGCCTTTAAATGCGGGCCAGAAGATTCTATGGGCGCCAGGAGCAGGAAGAATATATAGGCGGACTCTCCGTCCAGGGAATCGAACTTTATGCCGCTTTTGGAGATGCCGAAAGCGCCTATAAGCTCGCTTACGTATTCGCATTTTCCATGAGGTATAGCCACGCCCTGGCCAATGCCTGTTGAGCCGAGCGCCTCCCTGTTTAACAGCACCTTCACAACCGCGTCCTTATCCCTGGGCTTTAACTGGCCTGACTTGACCAAAAGGTCTGTCAGCTCTTTTATCGCGCTGTTTTTGTCCTGGGATTTCAGGTCCGCGGATATCGCCTTCTCGTTCAGAAAATCAAGAATACGCATCACACTCCTCCTTTAATGGTTTATGGAGCGGGAGACGGGTTTCGAACCCGCGACCTTCTCGTTGGCAACGAGAAGCTCTACCACTGAGCTACTCCCGCAAATTTTACTCCTCTCCTATTCCTATCCTGAACAACTTGACACTTGTGACATTGTTACAAGTGTCAAGTTGTCAGGCTATTAGACGCATTTGGTGCGAGAGGAGGGAGTCGAACCCTCAAGGGTCTCCCCACTAGCTCCTAAGGCTAGCGCGTCTGCCAATTCCGCCACCCTCGCGTGGTACCCCCAACAGGGCTCGAACCTGTGACACCCTGATTAAGAGTCAGGTGCTCTACCAACTGAGCTATGGGGGCATATTAGAGTCTATAAGAATTAAATATTATCATATATAAAAATATTAGTCAATTACATATTTCCGCGTTTTGCTCGAGCGCGATAAGGCTTGATAAGGTTTAAAAACGCGGGATCAACCTGGTATCCAAGTTCAATCACTTTATCGCAATGCTCTATGGATAGTGCGTATTCTTTAAGCCGGTAATAGGCTTCTGCAAGCGCGTAATGCGCATATGGATCAAAAGGATTTAGGCTTATTGCCTTTTTATAAAAATCTACAGCCTCCTTATCCCTGCCCATACCGGAGTATATAAAGCCCATATTATAGTACGTATCCGCGTAATCAGGATCGACCTCAATGGCCTTCATTAAAACAGCTATCGCATCCCCTTTCCTCCCGGACCTGTTATAGGCAATGGCAAGATTATTGTACGCGCCCGTAAGGCCGGGCTCTATCTCTATGGCCTTTTTTATCATCTCCTCTGCCTGGCCTTTCTTATCCACTCTCAGATAAACAGCTCCGAGATTATTATACGCGTCATAGTCAGGCTTGATATTCAGCGCCCTCTCATAATTATACGCGGCCCTGTTAAAATCGCCTCTCTCTTTATAGGCGTTGCCCAGGTTGATATACCCCCTCGCCTTATTCGGAGATTTAAGCGTTACATCCTCCCATAAACTAACCTCATTCCTCCATGCAAAATTCCTGATATAAGACATCATGGAATAAGACACTATAGCTATAATTAACGCCATAACCATAGGCCTGAAAATTTTTCTGTACCTGGCATAATAGACAATGCCTGACATAAAAAAACAATAGCCTGCCATGGGCAGGTAAAGCCTGTGCTCAAATATAACGTCCCTCAGCGGGATAATGCCTGATTCAGGCAAAAGGGTCACAAAAAACCAGAAAATCCCAAAAGATACCAGCCTGTATTTAGCAAATGCCCTGACTGCCGCGGCCAGGATAAAAATTAAAACAAACAGGCTGGCCAGAACAGGCAATTCAAACAAACTCTTAGAAATCGCGTAATCGTAATCCAGGTTTTGATTAAACGGAACAAAAAGAATCCTTATATAAGTCACCACCACGCGGAATTGGGTCAGAAGATAATGGCGCGCCGTAACAGATTCTCCCATAAATGTCTGTATATCTAAAAACGTCGAAGGCCTGGTTAAAAATAAAAGCGCGGGCGCTATCAGGGATATTATAAAAAATGGCGCGCTATATTTCCATTTGACGCGCCTGTCTTCGCTTAAAAAATAAAATTCGTAGAGAAGTATCATTAAAGGCAGGGTCATCGCGTTCTCTTTTGTGAGCATGCTGATAACAGCCATGACCAGGGAAAAGACATACAAAATTACCTGTCTATGGGCGCCAGGCCCCTCTCCTTCCGGCCGCAGCAATCTCGCCTTAATGTATAAACACAGGGAAAATATATAAAAAAATCCCGCGAGAGAAGCGGAGCGCTGATATATATAAGTCACGGATTCTGTCTGAGCAGGATGAACCAGGAATACAAGAGCTCCGGCTAAAGCTATTAAATCAGCGCGCCTGAAGGACCTGTCTTTTTTTACCGCGGGCGCTGAAAGGGTAAGCCGGATAAGCCAGAATACCAGGATGCTAGAACACAGATGGATCAGCAGATTGACAAAGTGATATCCAAAAACATTGAGCCTGTTAAAATGATAATTTAAGCCAAATGAAAAAAAGGTTATAAAACGCGTAGGCCAGAAATTCCATATGGCCTTTATATCTGCGAGATCTTTTATATTCGCATTTTTAACTATCGAAGAGCTGTCGTCAAAATGGAATGAACTGTGGAATGTATTGGAGTAGATAATAAAACCCAGGCAGCATAAAATAAAAAATGCCGCAATGGTATTGTATGGGAATTTTCGCATCCGGAAAAATTTTTGGCGCGCCTGGCCCGATTCGAACGGGCGACCAAGTGGTTCGAAGCCACCTACTCTATCCAGCTGAGCTACAGGCGCTTATGCTCTGCAAAACTATAGTGCCTATTATCCCCTATTATTATATGATCCAGGATATTTATCTCAAGGGCCCTGCACGCAGTGGCAAGGTTTTTGGTAAAAATGACATCCTCTTTGCTTGGTTCAGGATCGCCTGAAGGATGGTTATGGGCGGCGATTATGGCTGCCGCGAAATTCTGAAGCGCCTTCAGGGCTATTTCCCTGATATGAGGATTTGCCTGATCCACCGTGCCTTCTTCCACCTCAATAATATCTATTATACGATTCCTGGCGTTCAAGAGCAGCACCTGGAATACCTCTTTTTTTATATCCCTCAATCTCGGCATAAATAGATCCACAGCCTCTTTCGGGGATTTGATTTCCATTGTAGGTTTTTTCGGCTCGCTTAAAAATCTCCTCGCTATCTCAAAACTGGCCCTTAGCTGGGCGATCTTGGCGTCCCCCATGCCCTTAAAACTTCTGATCTCTGAAATGTCCACGTGGCTCATATTCCTGAAGGTCTTGAAATGCGCGATCATCTGCCTGGCCAGGTCCACAGCGCTCATGCCTTTCACGCCTGTGCGGAATATCACTGCCAAAAGCTCCGCGTTGGTAAGCGTGTGCTCCCCGTATTTAAAAAGCCTCTCCCTGGGCCTTTCATCCTTCGGCCATTTTTTTATACTTTCTTTTGCCATATTTTCTTACTCTCCCCTAAACAACTTGACACTTCAAACAATGTCACAAGTGTCAAGTTGTTTGAGTTCCGGCGAGCTGGCCGCAAGCGGCCATAATATCCCTGCCCTTGGACTCCCTGACAGTTACATTAATCCCTCTTTTGAGCAATCTATCCTCGAAAGTCTTTACGTCCTTTTCCATGGGCGCCTGAAAATTAACGCCCGGTATCGGACTGTAAGGTATAAGATTAATCTTCGCCTTTAATCTCTTGGCTATTTTTACAAGCCCATCTATATCTTTTTCAGCGTCATTAGTGCCTTTGATCAATACGTATTCAAACGTCAGCATCCTGCCTCCATTATCCACATAATCCTCGCAAGCCTTTAAAACCTTATCCAGCGGATATTTTTTGTTTATTGGCATGAGTTTATCCCTCAATTCATTATTAATAGCGTGAAGCGATATAGATAGATTAACCTGAAGCCCAAGCCCTTTAAATTTTTCAATGCCCGGAACCAGGCCTGAGGTAGAAACAGTGATGCGCCTCGCGGCTATCCCCATCCCGTATTTTGAATTCATTATCTTTATCGCCTTTGACACATTCTCGTAATTATCAAGCGGCTCTCCCATGCCCATAAAAACATAATTTGTTATTTTATACTTCAGATTACGCTCAAGGGATATTATCTGGCTTAATATTTCTGAAACAGCCAGGTTTCTTTTAAAACCGTTCATTCCGCTCGCGCAAAATAAACACGCAAACTTACAGCCTGCCTGCGTGGATATGCACAGGGTAACCCTCCTGCCCGCGTATATCAGGACAGACTCTATCAGGTTACCGTCTTCGAGCCGGAATAGAACCTTCTCTGTCCTGTCGCGGGACTTAAGGTGTTTCAATGGAGTTATCGCGCCTATATAATAGGACTGCGCCAGTTTTTCCCTTAAAGGTTTGGGGATGTTATCCATGGCGCTGAAATCGCCCGCCAGCCTTTTATAGATCCAGGAGAATATCTGCCTGGCCCTGTAGTCAGGCTCTGAAATATTTTCCAGCTCTTTTTCAAACTCCTCAAGGGTGAAATTTTTTACGTCTTTCCTATTATTCATAAAGAAGGCGGGAAAAAGAATCTATGCTAAGCTACCCTCGTTCTTCCCTGAACCGTTCCAATAATCTTTTTATATCGCTGTCCGCGGAACGCATGATCTGGGTGGCTATAAAAATCAGGATGGAAAACTGCCAGGAATCTTCAGGCCCCACCACGAGGCCGCTATGCACATCTTCGCCCCTCTGCAGTTTATCAGAGTAGTGCCCAACCGCCTTTTCCAGATGGCCTTCGTAGATATCCAGCGAATATGTTTTATTATTATACTTCAGGGACGGAAAGGTCACTCCGCGCACAAGGAGAAAGTTTAAAATCATGTCCTGGCCTGAATGAAAACCCTGCTCAAAATCGAATCCCTCGAACTGGGGCAGGTTGGACGGCATGACTATGGCTGGTTTTTCAACTGTCACCTGGCCTTTTCTGATAACAGTATCACCCAGATTGACAGAGGATTCTGACAAAAGTATATACGGCACCTCTGTGGCCTCAAATGTCTGCAATTCCTTGGGCCTGGGCCTTATTATTTTAGTAGTCTTCAACGCCTTTTCCCACGCGTCCTGGATATTCATAGTGTTATTGTTATATCATAAAAGACGCTGTAAGGCGAGAAAAATTATAGGGCTGGGTCTGACGAGAAAATAACCGCTTTTCTCTTTCCTTCTATCTTTGTAAGCAGGCTGTAAACACACGGCACGACAAAAAGGGTCAATAGCGTTGAGACCACGACTCCGCCTATAACTGTTACTGCCATAGGAATGCGCGTTTCAGCGCCCGGCCCTAAAGCCAGGGCCGGAGGTATTGCCGCTCCGACAGTAGCCGTAGCGGTCATAAGTATGGGCCGTAAACGCGTAGGACATGCCTGCAATAATGCCTTATGAGGATCTAAATTCTGCTGTTCACGGAACTGATTGGTAAAATCAATAAGAAGGATAGAATTTTTCTGAACAATCCCCATAAGAAGAATAAGCCCTATAATACTGTAAATATTCAACGACTGCCCTGTCACCCACAAAGCTATCAGCGCGCCGGAGATGCTGAAAGGAAGGGCGAAAAGCACTGAAACAGGATGCACATAATTATTAAACTGCGACGCCAGGACCATATACGCTACGATAATACCTAACCAGAACGCAAACGCAAGGCCGACAAAAGACTCCTGAAATGCCTTGGTGCTTCCGCTAAAAACAATATGATAACCTTCCGGCAAAATTCCTTTCGCAATTTTATCAACTTCATCCAGGGCGCTGACCTGAGACTTCCCGGAAGCTACATTGGCAAAAATCGAAATAGCCCTTTCACTGTTTTTGCGGGTAATAGTCAGCGGGGTCAGTTTTTCTGTGATATTG